>JAIBCN010000207.1 GCA_019694155.1 Vicinamibacteria bacterium
TTGGCGAGCCGCGGCCCTTCGATCGATTTCCCGAGCAACTTCATGAACTGAGGAAGATCGACCGGCTTCCGACGACTCTTCGCTCGATCGATCCGGGCGAGCGCGATGGGGTCCGGCCCGTCGCCGGTCCATCGCAACCCGCTCGGGAGCTTGAACGACGACGGCCAGACGGTGGCCTCGTTGTGGCTCGTTCCCTCAAGGACCGCATCTTTCAAGCTCGCATCGGTGAGATTCGCTCCCTGGAGCGACGCGCCGTCGAGCCGGGCTCCTTCCAGGTTCGCTCGCGTGAAATCGGCGCGGACGAGTCGCGCCCCGATGAGACTGGCGTTCCGAAGATCCGCCTCGACGAAGTTCGCGCGGCCGAAGTCCTGCCGGTCGAGGGACGCGCCCTGGAGCGACGCCTTCGTGAAGCGGCCTTCGGGCATGCTCACGAGCCTGGCTGATGCGAGGTCAAGGCCGGCGCATCGAGCGCGCCTGAACGGGGCGAGCGCCAAAGCCTCCTTGTAGCGCGCGTTGAAACGCTCGACGCCATCAGCCCCTTGCGCGAGGAGCGCCAGAAGTTCGCGTCGCGTTCCCTCGTCCGGATCCTCCGGATCCGCGCCCGAAGCCGACTTTGGTCTCTTCTTCATCCCTTGCCCCAAGCCGAAGCCCAAGAACCGTGCCACGGACGATGGCCGGAAGGTTACCGCAACGAAGCAGACTTTTGACGCGCAACAAGCCGAGCGGTCGGGTTACCGCGAATCCCGTCATCCTCTTCATCCATGGCGGCTCCGGCACGGAGAACATGCCGCTTGCCTGGACTTACCCGGCGCCCGAAGCTCCTGCCCGGCCTCTAATCGGGGGTAACGGCCGAGGCCCTGAGGGAAACCCCGGCTCCCGGTCATCGCAAAAGAAGCCGGGCAGTGGGCCTTCCGGGGCTTTCGCAATCGAACCCGCGGCGATCACGCCTCCCCGCGTTCAACGACTCCCGAACATCCTGAGGATCACTAACGCTCCGCGGGCAGCGATTTCAGCATGCGGCAGGCGACCTCGTTCGGCTTGTCGCAGACGCCCTGGAGCAGGCCGCGCGCCTTGGCAAGGTCTCCCTTCTCCTTTCGAGCGATCAGGAGCGTGGCCCAACCCATGCAGGCATCGTCGACTTGATCGACCATGCACAGCCTCTCGAGATAGACGACCCCCGACAGGGCGCCGCGCGGGGGCGCGAAACCCTGGATCTGCAGAACCGTGTATCGCGCACAACTCGCCTTGTCGTCGAGGGCGCAGCCCTGATCGTAGGCCTGCGCGGCCCTGGACTTGTTGACCGCGACTCCGAAGCCGCCGTCGAAGAGGGAGCCGAGGGATCGGCAGGCCTGTCCCTCCTGGTGCGCACACGATTCCTCCAGCACGGGGAGCGCCTTACCGCACGCCATGTCGTCGCGGTTCGAGAAGCACTGGAAGACGTCGTCGCTTCCGCCCAGACGCACCGGTGGGGCCGGGACCGCAGTCGATCGCGCGCCGTTTTCCGGCGTGGTGGCTGACGTGGTGGGAGCGGAGGCGAAGGGGCGGCGGGGTCGAGGCGGCTCGGAATCCAGGGCGAAGTCGAGGAAGCGTTGGGCGTCGCTCTTCTCCTTGTCGGTGTCGGCGGCCTGCACCGCCGATCGCGCCACCTTGATCGCGTCCTCCTTGTTCCCGCCGGACCAAAGCGCGCGTGCGCCGGTGAGACGGTGGTGCGACTCGTTCGGTTCGAGGCTCACCGCCCGGTTCGCGAGATCGACCGCTTCCTGGGCCAGGCCCAGGTCCGTCTTTAGCGACGAGAGGTACGAGAAGGCGTTCGCGTAGGCGGGGTCGAGCGCGTTCGCTTTCGCGAGCAGAGTCGTGCCCCGCTCCAACTTCGCCTTGTCCTTGTTTCCGTAACCCACTTCGAGTTGGGTCAGTCGGTAGTAGATGTATGCCCGCTTTGATCCGCGCTCAACCGCCCGCGCGTAAGCCGCCTGCGCTTCTTCCGTCTTGCCCTCCGCGTCCAGGAGCGCCGCCTCGATCTCGTCCGCGCCCGGGTCCGCGGCATCGGCCGACCGCGCTTCCTGAGCGAGGGCTCGGGCCTCCACCGGGCGCCGCATGGCCACGAGCAGGGAGCCCCGGAGAGTCGCGGCCTCTGCGGGGGGAATGGCGCGGGTGGTGAAGCCCTCGGCCTTGACATTGAGATCCACCTTCGCGGTCAGATAGCGGAACAGCGTCCCCTTGACGTATGTGTTCACCTTGGAGAAATATCGGGTCAAGTCCCCGAAGGCTTCCTTCGTCGCGATCACCGGGTCGGTTCCCTGGAGCAGCAACTGATCGAACCGAGAGACCTTGGACGAATGCGCGCCCTGATCGCCCATGAGGAGGAAATGGACGAAGGCCCAGGCCTGAGATTCGTAGAGTTCAACCTCGGCTTCCTGGCTCAGCCACTTGGACCGGCCCGTGGCCGTTAGGAACTCGTCCCAGCCGATGAGCCCGCCTTCCCGCACACGGCGCAGGCGATAGTCGATGACCCGTCCCACCTGAATCTCCTTGGCTCTGACAATCGTGTTGCTGAGCACCTCGGCCAGGCCGCGTTCGTACCATAGCGGCGTCCGAACCGGCATGGATCGAATCAGAATGGTGGTGACATACGCGAAGTAAGCCTGACGGTACGGGTTCGAATTCGGGTCGCTGGGCTCAGGCAGATCGGTGCGCATGGCGACGTACTGACGGTCCGCGCTCGAGACCCAGAACGAGGAGATGGGGAAATGATTGCCCTCCCAGTATTGCGGGCCGAGAGTCTTGAGGGAGTTCTCGTCCTTGACCGCGAAGATCAGGAAGGGGCGACCGCCGTCAACCTTCGCCCAGGGCCAGATGAAGGCGAGGGCCTGGCGTATCTGTTCGAACTGCCACGCGATCCGCCGCCCTTCACGATCCCCGGAGTTGGTGATCACGGTGAAATGCTCGCTGCGCACCTCCTGCCAGGCTGGGGCCACCGCTTTCGCTCCCCCAGCGCCCAGGAGCCAAAGTGCGACCGCGGCCCCGCTCACTCCGTTCAGCTTCATCCGCCCCTCCTCCGCTACTCGAGAGAGTGTAGACGGAGCCATCTGGGCCATCAACTCCTCGCTCTTCCCAGGGCGGGCCGTCCCCGCGCCGCCGCCGTCCAGGCCGCGGGTCGGAGCCAATTGACTAGGATATTGGCTGCCCATGAGAAGTCGACCTCCGACGATCCCGCCGTTGCCTGCCGGCCTTGGGGTCGCCTGTCTTCTCGTCGCCTCGGCCCTCGCACAGGCACCGACCCCGGGCCCTCCTGCCGCCGTGGCCACGCCCATCAACTCGGCGCGCGATGCCATCACATCGCGCATCGCCGAACTTCGCCGCATTCACACGCCCGAGGGCATCGAGACGCTCGAGGAAGTCTCCATCGGCGGCGTGAATCAGTGGGTGTCGATCCGCGGGAAGAACCGTGCGAATCCCGTCATCCTCTTCATCCATGGTGGCCCCGGCACGCCGAACATGCCGGTCGCCTGGGCGTACCAGTCGCCCTGGGAGGACTTCTTCACCGTGGTGCAGTGGGACCAGCGAGGCGTGGGGAAGAACGCTCGCACCGCTGACCGCGAAGCGCTGCGTCCGACTTTGACGAACGATCGCATCATCGCCGATGCCGAAGAGATGACCGCCTGGGTTCGCAAGCGACTCAACAAGGAAAAGATCGTCGTGATGGGGTACTCCTATGGCACGACAGTCGGTATCGCTCTGGCGCGACGCCGGCCCGAATGGTTGCATGCGTACGTGGGCGTGGGCCAGGGGGGATCGGGCGGCGGCGAGGAGTACCTCTACAACCGCGTTGTCGAACTCGCCACGAAGGCGAAGAACGAGGAGGCGCTCAAGGAGCTTCAGGCCCTCGCTCCCTATCCCGGCCCCAATCGCACGGTCGATGACGCCCTGCGCGTGCGCAAGTGGGCGCGTCGTTTCAACGGAGGCTGGTATGGCAAGCCGACGTTCGATCTCTTCTTCGCCCTGCCCGACTGGGCGCCCGAGTACACGCAGGCGGATGTCGACGCTCAAATCCCGGCCACGCAGTGGTTCTCGCGGACGGTTGGGCTTTCGCGTGGCCCGTCCTCTCCAACAGGTGCCACCCCCGCGCCGCCGGCTCCCGCGCCCGCGAACATCTTCAAGGTGCCCGTCATCATCATCATGGGCCGCAACGATCTGCACACCCCCTACGAGCCGGCCCGCGCCTTCTTCGAGACCATCGAAGCCCCCCGAAAACGGTTCATCACGCTCGAACGCTCGGCTCACGTTCCGATGCTGGAGGAGCCGGGGCTCTTCCTGCTCGCGCTGATCGAGGAAGTGCTGCCTCTCACGGAAGGCCGCGCCGCCTTCGCCCCCCTGCCCTAAGGAGACGTCAATGTCGATGACGATTGGCCGCGGCCTGTGCGGCGCCATAGCTCTTGCCCTGCTGACCACCCCGGCGACCGAGATGCAGGTCCAAGCCCAAGCGCAAGTGCAAGTGCAAGCCAAGGCTCCATCCCAGGCGAAGGCGCTCACGAGCCCTGCCGTTGCGCCCTCAAAGACGATCTCCTTCACCACCGAGGAAGGCACATGGATCTCACTCGACCTGTCGCCCGATGGGCGCACGGTCGCGTTCGAGCTTCTGGGCGACATCTACGCGATGCCCGCGGCAGGCGGAGCGGCTCGTCCCCTTCTCGTCGGAACCGCATTCCAGTCGCAGCCGCGATACTCGCGCGACGGACGGTTCATCGCCTACGTCAGCGACGAGAGCGGCTCCGACAATGTGTGGGTCGCGAATGCCGACGGGACGGGGGCTCGCGCGGTGACGTCCCTGCCGCGCGCGCTGATGACATCGCCCGCGTGGACGCCCGACGGGTCAACGATCTACGTCACGGTGATCGACAACCGCGTCGCCTCTCTCTTCAAGGTGGACGTGGCGTCGGGCAAGGCCGAACCCGCGGTGCCGAACACCAGCGGCGCGCCTTCGCTTCTAGTGTCGACGCCGGCGCCTGGACCTTACGGCGCGCATGTCACGTCCGATGGCCGCTGGCTCTACTACGCCGCTGTGACGCCGCGCGCGTACGGCGTGCGACAGGGTGCGACGAGCCGCATCATGCGTCGCGACCTGACGACGGGCCGCGACGAGCCCGTGACGCTCGACATGCCGGTCTCGATGCGACCGGTCGCCTCGCCCGATGGTCGCCTCCTGGCCTACGGGGCGCAGACGCAGGGGCGAACGGGCCTGCGCATCCGCGACCTCGCCGCTGAAACCGAACGCTGGCTGCGCATTCCTCTCGACCGCAACCAGCTCGAGGCCCGCGCCTCGCGCGACACGCTCCCCGGCTACGCGTTCACTCCGGACGGTGCTGCGATCATCACCACCTACGGCGGCCGGATTCATCGCATCGACGTGGCGACCGCCAGGGAGACGGCCGTGCCTTTCACGGCGAATGTCTCGCTCTCCATCACGCCCGCACCTTCGCTTCCGCGGCGCGTCGATCAAGGGCCCGTGCGTGCCCGCCTTCTGCACCATCCCGCACTCGGGGCTTCGGGGCGCGTGGCCTTCTCGGCGCTCGGCCGCATCTTCGTGGCCGAGTCGACAGGCGCGCCGCGTCGGCTGACGACATCGGCCTCTCCCCGTGAGTTCATGCCGGCGTGGTCGCCCGATGGGGAGTGGATCGCGTTCGTGACGTGGACGAACGAAGGCGGCCACCTCTGGAAGGCGCCGAGGCGCGGCGGTGCGCCCACGCGACTGAGCGAGACGACGGGGTTCTGGGCCGACCCCGTCTGGACGCCGGACGGACAACACGTGATCGCGCTCCGCGCACCCGTGATGTCGGGGCGGATCTCGCCTTTGCCGGTGCCGGCCGATGCGCAGATCGTCTCGGTCCCGTCGGCTGGAGGGAGTCCCGTCGTCGTGGGGCCAGCCGCGGGGGGCCGCCATCCCCACTTCGGGTCCGACCCGCAGCGCGTGTACCTGTCGGCGGCCGAGGGACTCGTGTCTTTCGCGGTTACGGGCGGAGGTCGAACGGTGCATGCGTTGTTCCCCAAACGGATGGGGCTCTTCGGCCCGGCGCCCATGGAAGCTCGCGTGAGCCCCGACGGCACACGCGTCGCCCTCGCGGTGAGCGACTCTCTCTACCGCATGCCCATGCCCGTAGCCACGACGCCCGCGCCGGTCCTCGATCCCGACGGCCCGGGGTCCGTTGAAGTGTCCCGTCGTGCGCCCCTTGGCTTCGCCTTCGCGCCGGACGGCGCGCTCTCATGGGTTACGGGGCGCGCGCTCACGACTCTTGCCGCCGCTGATGGCATTGCGGCCGCGCGCACCCGGGTGCTCGACGCGGAGGCTCCGCGATCGGCGCCCGCGGGCAGCGTGGTTCTGCGCGGCGCGCGCGTCATCACGATGCGCGGCTCCGAGATCATCGAGGACGCGGACATCGTCGTCACCGGAAATCGCATCGCCGCCGTGGGCGCGCGTGGCTCGGCGCCGACGCCTCAAGGCGCGCGCGTGATCGACATCGCGGGGCGCACCGTGATGCCGGGCCTCATCGACATCCACGCGCACTGGAACGTCCGGCGCGACGTCCTCGAGCCCGACGGCACGAACGCGTACGCGAACCTCGCCTACGGAACCACGACGATCCGCGATCCGCAATCGCCACCCGACATCTTCACCTACGCCGACATGGCGGACGCCGGAGATTTCCCCTCGCCGCGCATCTTCTCCACGGGTCCGGGCGTCTTCTCGGTCACCGACTTCCGCTCGCTCGACGAGGCGCGGGCTCACATCGCGCGCTACGCGCAGGACTATGGCGCCGGTTACCTGAAGTCGTACCTCGCGGGATCCAGGCAGCAGCGACGGTGGATCGCGGACGCGAGCCGTGAGCTTGGCCTTATCGCCACCACGGAGGGCGGCGCCGACGACAAGGAAGACCTCACGCACGCGATCGACGGTTACAGCGGGAACGAGCACGCGCTTCCCGCAACACCCATCTATCGTGATGTCATCGAGCTCTTCGCGCGGAGCGGCATCACCTACACGCCCACCCTCCTCGTCGCCTTCGGCGGCGCGCTGCCGACCTACCGCGAGCACCTGCAGGAGCGGCCCATCGACGATGCGCGTCTGCGGCGCTTCTTTCCGCCCGACACGCTCTTCGACCGCACGCAGACAAGGCTGCTCGCGTTTCCCGACGAGGACTACAACGATCGCGACGCGGGCGCCGGCGCTGCAGCTATCCTGCGCGCGGGCGGGCACGTGGCTCTTGGAGGACATGGCGAGCTTCAGGGCCTGCAGAACCACTGGGAAATGCGGCTCATGGCCGAGAGCGGGATGCCCCTCGAAGACGTCCTGCGCGTCGCCACCCTCGAGGGCGCTCGCGCACTGGGTCTCGAGCAGGATCTCGGAAGCCTCGAAGCCGGCAAGCTCGCCGATCTGCTCATCCTCGACCGCAACCCGCTTCAGGACATCCGCGCCACCACCTCGATCACGCGCGTCATGAAGAACGGCGTCTTGTACGACGCCGATACCCTCGCCACCTTGTACCCCGCGGAAGCACCGGCGCCGCCGCGATGGTGGGCGACGCCCGGGAACGCCGCCCCGGAGGTCCAGGCGGCCGACGTGTCGTCCATCGATGCGCTCGTGCGCGGCGAGATGGACCGCCAGCGGATTCCGGGACTTTCCGTCGCCATCCTCAAGGGCGACCGCGTTCTCCTCTCGAAGGGCTACGGTTTCGCGAATCTGGAACAGCAGACCCGCGTCACTCCGCAGACGATGTTCGAGTCGGGATCGATGGGGAAGATGTTCACGTCCGCGGCCGTGATGTCGCTCGTCGAAAAGGGCGTGCTCGACCTCGAGGCCCCGGTGAAGACCTATCTCCCCGATGCACCCGCGGCGTGGGACGCCATCCGGCTGAAGCACCTGCTCACGCACACCTCGGGCGTGCCGGACTACACGAGCATCTCCTTCGACTACCGCAGGGACTACCCCGAAGCGGATCTAGCGCGCATGGCCTTCTCCATGCCTCTCGAGTTCGCTCCGGGCCTGCGCTGGAACTACTCGAACACGGGATACGTGATGCTGGGCGTGATCCTCAGCCGCGTGACCGGTCATCCCTACTGGGAGTACCTGCGCGAACGCATCTTCACGCCTGCGGGCATGCCCACGGCCCGCATCCTCTCGGAAGCCGACGTGGTTCCCCACCGCGCGTCGGGCTACGTCGTCGGCGCGAACGGCGAATTCAAGCATCAGGACTGGGTGGCGCCCGTCACCAACACCACGGCGGATGGGTCGCTGCTCCTGTCGCTCGAGGACATGGTCGCGTGGGCGCGCGCCGCGCGCGAGCATCGCGTCATCGCGGAGTCAAGCTGGGCCCGCATGCAGTCAAAGGTCGTTCTCAACAGCGGCAAGCCCTATCCCTACGGCATGGGCTGGTTCGTCGAGGAGCTGAACGGGAAGCCGTACCTTCAACATGGAGGATCGTGGCAGGGCTTCCGCACGCAGTTCTCCTACTTCGCGGGAAGCGACCTCACGGTCATCGTGCTCGGCAACAGCCGCACCACCGACCCGCTGGGCATTGCGAATCGCCTGGCCGCCGCCGTCGACCCCTCGCTTGCTCCACAAGCAGCGCCCGAAACGCCGCTCGCCGGCGTCGATCCCGCGATCGCCGCCTACGTGAAGCAGGTGCTCGAGAAAACGCAGCGCGGCGAACTGGGCATGGCCGACTTCGAGTTCATGCGGCAGACCATGGTGCCGCGCATGAGCGCCGCATATGCGGCCATGCTGAAGCCTCTCGGGGCGGTGCTGCAGGTCGAACCCCTGAGCCGCTCGTTCGAAGGCGACGACACCGTCTACATGTTCCGCGCGCGATTCGCTCAGGGACTGGCGCGGGTGCAGGCGAAGCTCGGCCCGGGCGGCCGTCTGACTGGTCTCTTCATCCGAAGGGCCGAATGATGCGCGCGCGCACTGCGTTCGCCGTGGCCGCAGCGAGCCTGGTCGGACTCGGCCTGATCTCGGGCCCGCCCTCACGGGTACACGCTCAGACCGAGCGCTACGACTGGCTCATCCGGAACGGCACGGTCATCGACGGCACGGGCGCGCCACGGCGGCGTGCCGACGTCGCGATCCGCGGCGACCGGATCGTGGCGGTGGCCCCGGGCCTCGACTCCTCCCGCGCCGAGCGCGTGCTGGATGCCACGGGCCACATCGTGGCGCCGGGATTCATCGACAACCACGCGCACCTCGTGACCCTCGAGAAATACCCGCACGCCGAGAACTTCCTGCGTCAGGGCATCACGACGATCATGGCCTCGCTGCACTCGCAGGATCAGCCCTGGCCGATGGAGGACTATCGCGCCCGCGTCCGCATGGCGCCGAACGTTGGGCTCTTCGCCGGGCACACCTGGACGCGCAAGCGGGTGATGGAGCTCGCGAACCGAGCGGCGACGTCCGAAGAACTCGCCGGCATGAAGGCCATGGTCGAGGCGACGATGAAGAGGGGTGGAGCGCTCGGCCTCGCCACTGGTCTCGAGTACGTTCCTGCGAGCTTCGCCCCGATCGAGGAAGTCATCGCTCTCACGAAAGTCACGGCGCCGTACGGCGGCTTCTACGTGACCCACATGAAGGATGAAGGGCCGGGGCTTCTCGATTCGGTGCGCGACGCGATTCGCGTGGGTCGCGAGGCGGGTGTGCCCGTGCTCATCAATCACCACAAGGCCACGGGCGCCGCGCAGTTCGGATGGACCGCGAAGTCGATCGCCCTCATCGAGGCCGCGAACGCCGAAGGGTTGCGCGTCGCGCACGACCTCTATCCCTACACCGCTTTCTCGACCTATTCGGACCTGATGTTTCCTGCGTGGGCGCTCGCGGACGGCAAAGAGGCGTTCGCGCGCCGCGTCGCCGATGCTTCCACCCGCGCGCGCCTTGTCACGGAAATGCTTCGCATCTTCCCCCAGCAGGCGGGCGCTACACCCGCGAGCATCCAATTCCGCGACGTTGACTTCGATCCCGCGCTCAGCGGAAAGACGCTCGAGGACTACCTGAGGTCGAAGGGACGCGCGACCACCATTCCCGAGGCCGTGGAGGCTCTGATCGAGCTGCAGCTGCGCGGGGGCTTCATCGGCATCTTCCACGCCATGGACGAGGCCGACGTGGAGGGCGTGATGCGGCACCCGCTCTCGATGTTCGAGACGGACGGCGATCTGGTCGAGCTCGGCACGGGTTTTCCCCATCCCCGGAGCCTCGGCTCCTTCCCGCGTGTCCTCGGGCGCTATGTCCGCGAGCGCCGCGTGCTGACCCTCGAACAGGCGGTGCGGAAGATGACCGGGCAGACCGCGGACTGGTGGGGACAGCGCGAGCGCGGGCGCCTCGCCCCCGGAGCCTTCGCCGATGTGGTTGTGTTCGACGCCGATCGCGTGGCCGATCGGGCGACGTACGGCGACCCGCATCACTTTCCCGAGGGGATTCGTGACGTGATCGTGAACGGAACGCCCGTCATCCGAAATGGGGCGCTCACCGAGGCCCTGCCGGGCCGGTTTCTCGATCGTCCCGAGGCATCTCCGACGAGTCAGAGGCCCGCAGGCGCGGTCAGGCGGACGCCATGACAGGCTCCCTCCGTCGAGGGCTGCTGCTGGTCACTCGGGGTTTTCTGGGTCTCGCGTTCGCTCCCTTCCTCCTGTGGCTCGCCTGGCTGTCCGCGAAAGAGAGCGTCGTCGAGCAGGCTCGCCTGTCACGCCTCTCTCGGGAGGCGCGGCAGGTGGCTGGCGTCATCGAGCGGATCGATGTGGAGAAGCGCCGGCCGAGCCTCACCGACGGCGGCGAGGATCGCACGCGATGGGAGTACTGGCGCATCGCGACCGTGAGGCACAGTTACGGAGGGCGAGATTACCCATCGAGCCTGACCTTCCGCCTGACCGGGCCTCAGGAACAGCTTCGGGTCGGTGACTCGATACCGTTGCTGGTGCTGCCTGACGTCCCCGAGAAGCCCTACGCGCCCGGCACGGTCGCCGGCTCATGGATCGCCGTATTCGTGCAGCCGGTCCTCCTGCTCGGGGTTGCCGCTCTGTGCGCTTTCGGCGCCTTTCGTCGCGACCTCTGGCGGGGCTAGCAGTTCGCGCCTGAAAGGACGCGGCTAAGAGGCGTCGAGTTCCAGGAGGGTGGCGAGCAGGACGTCCGCGCCAAGGGCGATCTCGTTCCAGCGCGAGAGTTCACGCGGCGAGTGGGAGATGCCGGAGACGCTCGGTACGAAGATCATGCCCATGGGCCCGAGGGTGGCCATCGCCTGTGCGTCGTGTCCGGCACCGCTCGGGAGCCGCATGGTCCTGAGTGACAACCTGGCCGCGGCCCTCTCGATCGCGGCTTGAACGGAGGCGGTGGCGCTTGCGCCTTCATGCCGGCTCGTGAAGATCACCTCGATCTCGGTGTTCGTGGCCCTGGCGATGTCCACGCAGTGCTGCTTCAAGGCGGCGCCGAGGCGCGCGACCTTCGCGCCATCGAGATCGCGGAACTCCACCGTGAACTCCACATCGCCCGGCACGACGTTCGGCGCGTTGGGCTTGATGGTCATTTGCCCGACCGTTCCCACTTGCGCGCCGGGCTCGCCGGTCGCGATCTGTTGAACCGCCAGCACGACCTGCGAGGCGGCCACGAGCGCGTCCCGCCGCTCGGCCATGGGTGTGGTGCCCGCGTGATTCGCGAAGCCGCGCACCCGCACGTCATAGTCGTCGATGGTGACAATGCCCTCGACCACCCCGATGGGGATCCCCGCGCGGTCGAGCCTGCCGCCCTGCTCGATGTGGAGTTCGAGGTAGGCGTGGAACGATGCGGGCGCGCGCCGCGCCTCCGCGATCCGCTCGGCGTCGCCGCCCAGTTTCTTCATGGCTGCCCGCTTGCTGACGCCGTTCTGAACCCGATCGAACTCGCCCTTCTCGATGAGGCCCGCGGCCATTCGGCTGCCGTGCAGCCCGCTCCCGTAGTTCGACTCCTCGGCCGCCCACACCACGAGTTCCAGCGGATGCCGGGTCTTGACGCCCCGTTCATTGAGGGTCGCCATCACTTCGAGCGCGGACATCGAGCCAACGTCGCCGTCGAAATTCCCTCCGCCACGCACCGAGTCGATGTGCGACCCGAAGAGGAGGGGCTTCAATCCCGGGACCGTGCCGGGTCGAAGCGCCGAGACATTCCGGCGGCATCCACTGCCGGCTCGAGGCCGATGGCGCGCATCTCGCGCTCCAGCCACGCGTGCGCCTCCACGTCCGCGTCCGAGAAACCGGTGCGGCTCACGCCGTCCGCGAAGGTGCCGCCCGCCGGCCGGCCGAACACGCTCAGGCCCTCGAGGCGCTTTCGCAGGCGCTCGGCGTTGACGCGCAGCGGTGCTGACGGGGCCTGCGCGAAGGAAGGCAGGGAAGGCGCGAGGGCGAGGAGGGCGAGACCCTCGGAGAATCGGCGGCGGTTCATTCGTGGATTGTACGGGGGGCCGGGAGAGGCGGAACACCGCGCGCCCCCTGCTTCACCACGGCCCGTCCTCGCGCCTTGAATCGTGCCTTGAACAGAGGCCCTGCCGCGGTGTACGGTCCGCCCATGCGCGCCCTCCCGACCCTGATCTTCACTGGCCTCGCCGTCTGCGCGACCGCCGCCGATGTTCCCTACGACGTCATCATCAGGGGAGGCACGGTCTACGACGGAACGGGCGGCCCCCCCCGACGGGCCGACCTGGCCATCCGCGGCGACCGCATCGCCGCCATCGGCCCGCTCACCTGGGCTTCGGCGCGCACCGTCATCGACGCCGCCGGCCTGGCCGTCGCGCCCGGCTTCATCAACATGCTGTCGCACTCCGAGACGTCCCTCATCGCCGATTCGCGTTCCCAGGGCGAGGTCCGCCAGGGCGTCACCACGCAGATCTTCGGAGAGAGCTCGATGGGGCCGCTGTCGCCGGCCATGAAGGCGTACCGGGCGCAGCGCATGGGCGACTTCAAGTACGAGATGCCCTGGACGACGCTCGGCGAGTACCTTCAGCATCTCGAGAGCCGTGGGATCAGCCAGAACGTGGCGTCCTTCGTGAGCGCGGCCACCGTGCGCGAGCACGTGATCGGTTTCGAGAATCGCGAGCCTGCGAAGGACGAGCTCGAGAAGATGAAGGAACTGGTGCGGGTGGCGATGGAGGAGGGCGCGCTCGGCGTGACCTCCGCGCTCATCTACACGCCGGCTCAGTACGCCAGGACCGATGAGCTCATCGAGTTGTCGAAGGTGGCCTCGCGCTACCAGGGCAGGTTCATCGCGCATATGCGCAGCGAGGGTGACCGGCTTCTCGAAGCCGTCGACGAGATGATCCAGATCGCGAGGGAGGCCTCGGTTCCCGTCGAGATCTACCATCTCAAGGCCGCGGGCAAATCGAACTGGGGGAAGCTCGACGCGGTGATCGCCAAAGTGGAGGCGGCGCGCAAGGCGGGTGTGAAGATCACTGCGGACATGTACACCTACACCGCGGGCGCCACCGGGTTCGATGCCTGCATGCCGCCCTGGGCGCTCGAGGGCGGCTACGACGCGCTTTTCCAGCGACTCGCCGATCCTCCGACCCGTCAGCGCATCAAGGGTGAGATGACACGCTCGGCCACGGCCTGGGAGAACCTGTGTTTCGCCGCCGGAACCACCGACAACGTTCTCCTCGTGGGTTTCCGAAACGACGCGCTCAAGCCGCTCACCGGCAAGACCCTGACGGAAGTGGCGAAGGCGCGAGGTCAGGAGTGGCCGGAGACGGTCATGGACCTGGTGCGCGAGGATCGCTCCCGGGTGGGCGTCGTCTATTTCCTGATGTCCGAAGACAACGTGCGGAAGCAGATCAGGCTCCCCTGGGTTTCCTTCGGATCGGATGCCGCGTCGATGGCCACGGAAGGAGTGTTCCTGCGGTCGTCCACGCATCCGCGCGCCTACGGCAACTTCACGCGTCTCCTCGGCAGGTACGTGCGCGAGGAGAAGCTCATCACTCTGCAGGAGGCGGTGAGGAAGCTCGCGGCGCTTCCCGCCGAGACACTCGGTCTCGACCGTCGCGGCCTTCTCAAGGAGGGAATGTTCGCGGACGTGGTGGTGTTCGATCCCGCCACGGTGAGCGACCGGGCGACGTTCGAAAAGCCTCACCAGTACTCCACAGGAATGAGGCACGTGCTCGTGAACGGTGTCCCCGTCCTCAAGGACGGCGAACCCACGGACGCGACGCCGGGCCGCGCCGTCTATGGCCCGGGACGCGTGACCGCGACGAAGGTCGCCCCCGCGGGCGATTCGGGGGTCGATGGTCTGGCTCGGGAGATCGAGAGGCTGTCGCGGGGGTCGGGCGGAGTCGTGGGCGTCTCGGCCCTCCATCTCGAGACCAGGCGCCGCGTGTCGCTCCGCGGCGGAGAACGCTTCCCGATGGCGAGTTCTTACAAGGTGCCGATCGCCGTCGAGCTCCTGCGACGCGTGGATGCGGGCGAGGTGTCTCTCGACACCATGGTGACGCTGAAGCCAGGAGACCTGCACCCCGGCAGCGGCACCCTGGGGGATCTGTTCAACAAACCCGGCGTGTCCTTGTCGGTGCGCAATCTCCTGGAGCTGATGCTGCTCATCAGCGACAACTCGGCGACGGATCTCGTCCTGGAGCGCGCGGGCGGGGGCGCGGCGGTCACCGCCCGGATGAAGGCGCTCGGCCTCGAGGGCATCAACGTGAGCCGTCCCACTGTGAACCTCATCGCCGACTGGGCGGGTCTCAAGAACCTGCCGCCTTTGAGCGAATGGTCACCAGCGTTGTGGGGTCCGCTCTTCGAAGCCGTGCCGGAGGGCGAGGTCAAAGCGGCCGCGGCCGCGTTCGACAAAGACCCTCGCGATACCGCGACCCCCGAGGCCATGGTGGACCTGCTCGCGATGATCCATCACAAGTCGCTGCATCAGCCGGAGACCGCGGAGTTGCTTATCGACATCATGCGCCGCTGCCAGACCGGGGAGCATCGCCTGAAGGGACTGCTCCCGGACGGCGCCATCGTCGCGCACAAGACAGGAACGATCGGCGGCACCACGAACGATGTGGGCATCCTGACCCTGCCGCAAGGCGCCGGCCACGTCGCGATCTCGGTGTTCGTGAAGGAGTCGACGCAGCCGGTTGCCGACCGCGAGCGGGTGATCGCGCAGATCGCCCGCGCCGTCCACGACTTCTTCCTGTTCCGGCCGCAGTCGTAACCGCGTCTTCGCTCCCGCGCCGCCCGTAGCCGGCCGGAGTCCGGTCTCAGGTTCTCCTTCCGGCCAGGGTGGCGGCCAGGAGACCGAAGAACATCCCTACGATGACCGTGAAGCCCATCCACAGGGTGAGTTGTGGGAAGACGCCGATGAGCAGCCACTTCACGAAAGGGGTCACCGCCGGAAAGTTCGGAGGCGGGACATCGTAGTGCGTGCCCCAGTTTCCAAGAATCGCCGCCAGCATGACGAGGATGACGGGCACGCGCGCGGCGAGGCCGTAGGCCCAGAGCATGCGCGCCAGGGACGGCCATGCGGGCCGGGCGATGAGGATGGCGAAGAGGAAAACGACGCAGGTGATGACGATCCCCTGAAGAGCCGGCGGCGGAGGGCCGAGGCTTCCGGCCACGAGCGGCGCCGCGAACGCGGCGATCACGAGAGCAAAGGCCTTGCCGGGATTCTGAGGCCGGTCGCCCGAGGCCCGGAGCCTGAGCGCGAAGTGGACGCCGAAGACGGGCACGAGCCAGACGATGCCGATGAGGGCGCCGGCTCCGCCGCCCTCGCGGGAGAAGAAGCGGGGCGAGAGATTGAGCAACTCGCCGAACAGGCGGACGAGGGTGATGGCCAGCGTGATGGTGGCGGGGATGGTGATCCACTGCCGGATGGGCAGGGCTTTGGTGTCGTTCATTCGTGTCTTCCTCATGGCCCGCGGTGCGTGCGGCCCGGCGCTTTGTGGTGAGAGTTTAGGGCGCGCCCCATCGCGGCGTCTCAGATCGGGCCGTGTGATCTCGCCCACCCACGAAAGCCTCGGGCGGGAGAGCGGGCACCTAAGCTGTCATCGGTCTCGCTGTGTCAGTCAAATCTCCTAACTATGAGGCTCTTGTCATGAAATCTGTTCGGTCCTTGCTCCTTCTTTCCGCCCTTCTGGTGGGCGCCTGCTCATCGGCTCCGAGCGCTCCCTCCGCGGTTCCAGCGACGCTGTCCAACGGAGGAGGCGACGGAGCCGTGTCGTCGCAGGCGATCACCATCGAGCGGATGCGGCTCCGCCGGGTGGGGGGCAATGACATTGTCACGGGTCTGGCCACGGGCCAGGTGATCGATGCGCCCGTCAATGTGGATCTGGACATCTGGGCCGAGATCCGGCGCCAGGAGAGCGACCGCGCGCGCCTCGTCGTCGATTGGGGCAATGGGAATGTCGATTCGTCGGGGTGCGGCGCCTGTCGTCTGGTGAATCGCTACACCCGCGACGGACGGTACACGGTGGTCGCGCGTGTGCTGGATCTCGACGGCGCCCCCGGGAGCAACACGATCCTGTCCGCAACCGTGACCCTGAACGTGTACGACTTCGACCGTTTCGAGCCGATCGTCTTCAACCAGGTCTCGGCGCCCGATGCGGCCTACCTCTCAGGCACAACGAAGATAGATTTTTCCGCCCTGCCGAACGCGACTCCGGTGTCGTCGATCTCGAACGGAGCCCTCACCGTCAGTTTCTCCGGTGGTGTTTCTTTCGTGAAGGGCAGTGTTCCTGGAGGCGGATGGGGCACGTGGTCGGCGCCTCCCTTCTCCGAGTCGGCGACCCCGGCGATCCTGTACGACTACGCCGCGTCCGGCGGGACCCTGACCCTCTCTGCTCCGGTTTCGACCTTCGGGTTCGAACTCGAGCCCAATCCGTTCAGCCTCCAGGCCTTCACCGTCCAGTTCCTGATCATGTCTGGATCGCGGGTGGTTGGCCAGATTCCGCTGGTCGTCAATGGGAGTTCGGGCGCTCGTCTGTTTGCCGCGTCGGTGTCCGGAGCCAGGTTCGACAAGATCGTCATCGTCGGACCGGGGCCGATCGGATTCGGGATCGCCCAGGTGCGTTACCGGCCGTAGCTCTTCTCCGTTCCAGGGAGAGCGCGCCGCCAGATCAAGGGCGCGCTCTCTTTCTTCAGGCGGCAGCATCGTGCCCTGGATTATACATAGAACATTTATGTATAATGCTGCCATGTACAGAGCGTCAGGGAAATGAAGCGCGAGGAGCGGATCCCCTTCTGGCTGACCGCCGCCTGCGTCGTGGTCGGAGTGCCCATCACTCTGGCGGTTGGCGTGTGGGAATACGTCAGCGCCACCGCGACGCCGATTCATCCGAATCCGGCGAATGTGCGGGCGGCCGCCGCAGCACCGCTGTCCGCCAAATGGGCCGAAGCGGCGGCGAAGGCCGAGCAGGTGGCCCGGGCCGGAATCGTTCAGCAGAACCTGCCGGGCCTCTCCGTCGCCGTCGGCATCGGCTCCGATGTCGTGTGGGCGGAAGGCTTCGGCTACTCGAATCTCGAATACGGCATGGATGTCAAACCCACGACGAGGTTCAGGCTGGGCACCGCGTCCATCGCCCTGACCTCGGCGGGAGCCGGACTCCTGATCGAACAGGGTCGCCTCAGACTCGACGAGAAGATCCAGACCTACGTCCCCGAGTTTCCCGAGAAGAAGTGGCCGGTGACCCTGCGCGCGCTGATGGCGCACACGGCCGGCATCAGGAACGACGGCGGCGACGAAG
The DNA here is from genome assembly GCA_019694155.1 of Vicinamibacteria bacterium. GTDB lineage: Bacteria > Acidobacteriota > Vicinamibacteria > Fen-336 > JAGNNV01 > JAGNNV01. The sequence continues at coordinate 17,721 of JAIBCN010000207.1, forward strand.
GGCCGCTGTTTTCGGTGCGGTGCGAACGTCCGGTCGACGCCCTGCCGCACTTCCAGGATTTCGACCTGCGATTCGAGCCCGAGACCAGATACCGGTACTCGAGCTATGGCTGGATTCTCGTGAGCGCCGCCGTCGAAGCCGCCGCGAAGGAGCCCTTTCTATCGTTCATGAAGAACAAGGTGTTCGAGCCCCTGGGCATGAATGACACGCTCGCGGACTCGGGAGCGGAGGTGCCGGAGAACGGACAGGCCAACTCCTACTTCCCGCGCTATGGCGCCGATCCCAAGTACGGTCCCGACCCCATGCGCCAGATCGACCTGTCGTGCTACTCGGGCGCGAGCATTTTCGTTTCGACGCCCACAGACCTCGTGAGGTTCGGCCTGGCCATAAACGCGGGCAGGCTCCTCAAGCCCTCCACGGTCGACATCCTGCAGGCGAATCACCGTGTGGCCTCAGGGCGCGAGACGGGCTACGGCCTTGGCTGGGAGGTGGAGACCGTCGATTTCCCGGGCGGAAGGACGAAGATGGTCGGCCACGGTGGAGAACTGCTGGGTGGCATGGCGGTCTCCTTGACGATGCTCCGCGAGACCGGGATCGTGGTCGCGGTCATGTCCAACACCTCCTATGCCGACACCGCCGCTCTGGCCGTGAAGATCGCCGAAGCCTTCGCAGCAGGAGGCCGATGAGGACCGGAACATAACTGGAAAACAATTTCCAGTTATGATCCCGGGCCATGGGACTCAGGCGCCCGCCTCTCCAGGCCCGAAGCGAGGAGACACTCGACCGCATCCTGCGGGCGACGGAGGCGCTTCTCGACCGCAAGGCGTTCGAGGACATCGGCATTTCCGAGATCCTCGAACGCAGCGGGGTCAGCGCGAGCTCCTTTTACGCGCGGTTCAAGAGCCGGGATGATCTCCTGCCCTGGGTCTACGCCCGTTACTCCGACAGCGAGAGACGCCTCGCCGCCAGCCGGTTCGACCCCGGACGGCTCGCGCACCTGGATTTCGCCGGGACGATCCGGCTTCTGACCAGGGAGGCCGTCCTGACGTACCGGGCCCGGCGGGGTCTCCTGAGGACGGTGGCCCTCCTGGCCCGTTCGCGGCCGTCCGCGGTTTCTCGAGGTGCGCTTCGCGAGCGGGCGGAGCAGTACGCCGAAGCGGCCGGCCTGCTGCTCCGCTTTCGCGCGGAAATCCTCCATCCCGACCCTGAACTCGCGGTGACGACGGGAATCCTCATGATCCTCTCGCTCTGCCGCGAGAAGGTGCTTTTTGGCGACGCCCCGCATCCCCGCTCCGTTGACATCGACGACGACGCGCTCAGCCTCGAGGCCGCGCGCGCCCTCCACGCCTATCTCACAACCTGCCCGAGGTTCTGACCCTATGGTTCCAGCATCGACGTTCCTGCTCGTCGCCGCCCTGGAGGCCGGCGTCCCAGCCTTTCGCCCCTACACCTACATGGCGCAGGGTCCGGACAAGACCCGCATCGCGGTGGACGGGGAGAGCCTGGTGCTTCCGGTCCCGGAACGGCGCGGGGGCCCCGGCGGAACCATAGAACTCTTCGTGATGCGCCTGAAGGCAACAACTCCCAAGCCGGGCGCCCCGATCCTGTACCTGCACGGCGGCCCCGGCGGAGCCGCCCTCGAGCACCTGGATCAGCCGGACTTTCGCGCGCTGTTCTCGGAACTCCGGGCTGAGGCCGATGTGATCCTGCTCGACCAGCGAGGATGCGGAGCCTCAAAGCCCTCCCTCGTCCCCGAGCGTCAGGACCGTCTGCGCGAGAACACCCTCGAATCGCGAGCCTCGTTCCTCGACCATCTTCTGGGCGTTGCCTCGCGCGTCCGGGGGAGACTCGAAAAGGAGGGCCACGACCCGCGAAACTTCGACATCGTTCAGAGCGCCGAGGACATCGAGTCCGTTCGCCTCGCACTGGGGGCCTCCAGGCTGACCCTGCTCGCTCACAGCTATGGCACGCAACTCGCCCAGGAATACGCTCGCCGTCACCCCGACTCGGTCTCCCGCCTCGTGCTGATCTCGTCGCGCGGCATGGACACCTCGATGAAGCTGCCCAGCCAGTCAGAGGCCTTCCTGAATCATGTCGCCGAGCGAGCCCGCGCCGACGCTACCGTGGGAGCCCAGTTCCCCGATCTGCTGGCGACCCTCGACCGGGTCCTCAGAAAGGCCGACTCCGCGCCGATCGAGGTGCCTGTCGACGACAACACGACGAAGACGGTATCGACCTACCGCGTCGGCGGCTTCGCGCTTCGGTTCATCATCGCGAAGTTCTACCTGCACGACCCCGACTCCACCCGCTACCTTCCGAAGATGCTCGACGAGATCGACAAGGGCCGCCGGCCATGGAGCCTCACCTTCAATCTGCTGCAGATGATGCATGCGCCGGTTTCGCTCGTCTGGTTCACGACCGATGCGGCCTCCGGCGCGAGCGCGGCCCGAGGGGAAACGATCGCCCGTGAGGCCGTGGCGGCCCGCCTCGGAGGCGCCATGAACTTCCCATTTCCGGAGATCAACCGGGCATTCGGAATGAAGGACCTGGGAGACGCCTTTCGGAAGGATGTCGTCACCGCCCAGCCCACGCTCTTCGTGGTGGGCACGGAAGACGGCATCACTCCCTTGGCACAGACGGAGGCGATCCGGCGGGGCTTCAGCCGATCCCTCTTGCTGCGGGTCGAAAACGCCGGACACAACAGCGTGATCCGCCCCCCCGAGGTTGCGCGGGCGATCCGTGCGTTTCTCTCCGATCAGCAGGTTCCCGCCACGGCCCGCCTCGAACCGGTCGGCTTCGTTCCCCTGATAACGCCGGCCGCCAGATAGGCCGGGGCAGGCGTCGACCATGCGGAACGCGGGATGCCCTGAGATAAACTCCGCGCACTCCAACATGTCCACGCAGGTCAAGGGCGCGGTGCTGCTCTCGCGCAAAGAATTTGTTCGTGAAGAATATGGCGATGACGCCTGGCAGAAGGTGCTGGGCGGCGTCACCGCGGCAAACCGGGGCCAGCTCGAAGGCGTGTTCCTGAGTTCGCGGTGGTACCCGTTCGAGATCAACGCCGACCTCGATCGCGCGATCGTCGAGGTGCTGGGCCGTGGGGATCGGAACATCCTCAAGAAGATCGGCGCGCGACCCGCCCGCACGAACCTCGCCGGGCCGCATCAGGCCTTTCTCAAGAAGGGCAATCCGCAGGCCTTCATGGCGGGAACCGACCGCATTTATCGCTTCTACTACGATGAGGGGCACCGCGAGTACGCGCCCACGGGACCCACGTCCGGCGTCATCACAACCTACGACGCGGCTACCTTTTCGGAGAACGACTGCCTGACCGTCATCGGGTGGTACGAGGAAGCGTTGCGGATGTGCGGCGCCTCCAGCGTGCAGATCGCCGAGGAGACATGTCGGGCGCGCGGCGGCGCCCACTGCCGCTACTCGGTCAGCTGGACCGCCTGACCGTCGTCGCTCACCGCTCTTCCTGAGCGGCCGGTTCGAGGAAGTCCTCGAGGGCCGCTCCCGGCAGGAACTCGAGAGGCTCCAGGCCCCGTCTGAAGACGCGCGCGCCCGCGATCCCCCTGAGGCTCACGGAAGGTCCTTCCACCCTCACGATCGCTCCCTCACGAAGGCCCGCCACCGGAGCATGGTTCTCCTCGTGGAACTCACGGATCCTGGCCTCGCGGGTCTCGCCCATGTGGGTGGAGTCCGGAGCGGGGTCGAGGTAGTGCGGGTTGATCTGGAACCGGATCAGACCGAGGGCGTCAAGAGAAGGGGGCTGGACGATGGGCATGTCGTTCGTGGTGCGGATGGTCGGGCAGGCGAGGTTGGATCCGGCGCTGGCGCCCGCGTAGACCATGCCGTCTTTCACACGCCGCTGGATGAGGGGCAGGACACCCAGGTCGTCGAGGGCCTTCAGAAGGCGGAACGTATTGCCGCCACCGCAGAAGATCGCATCGGCCCGCTCGATGGCCTGGCGGGGATCGGGGCTCTCGTGGAGCGAGTCGAGACCGTAGCCCATTTCCTCGAAGGCGGCGCGGGCCTTGGCCGCGTAGGCGTCGCGGTCCTTGAGGGCGTGGGGGATGAAGAGAACCCGGGCGGCGCGCCCGAACGCATCGCCCAACTCGGAATAGGCGTGCTCGAGATACCGGGTCCCGAAGACCGTGGATGTACTGATGAGAACCAGTCTCCGAGACATGCCGTTCGAAGAATACGGCACGTCGCACGCGATTGGCTCCGAACGCCCCTATTGGAAATCCGCGGAAATGTGGGGGAACTTCATCGGGTTGCCATCCGCGCCCGCGACGCGGAGGAAGTCCCCAAGGTCCCGGGAGTCTGGCAGCGGTTGTTGCGAGTAGAGGGGTGTGACGGCGGCGAGGCCGCACGCTCCACCGGAGTAGACGCCCCAGGCCTGCCAAAGTTCATCGGAGCTGCGCGCCATTACCAGACTCCCGCTGTTGCCGCCTTCCGGGCACTTCCCAAGGATTTGTACCAGACAATGGCTGTTCCCGAATTGACGCTTCAGCTCGTCCAGCGTGCCACCGCATGGAGCTCTGCCGGGACTCTGTGGGCACCCGGGTTGCGTGGTCTGTTCCCTCACCCGCCTTCCAGACGGCGCGTGGCGGGTCCAGATGAGCTCCTCGGCGTTGGCGTAACCCCCGATGGCGAACTCCACGCCGTTCGGCATGGTCACCGGAAGAGCATGGCTGACCAGCGACGCGCCCAGGCCACCCTGCAGGCGGAGGAACTCCACGTCGCAATCGGGATCGGGATGCGGAATGATCCACGGGTCGTCAGGTGTCCCCTCGTAGTCGACCGATCCGATGCGGTCACCCTTGTGCTTCGTCGTGACAACGTACCTCGCCCCGGCCCAACTCATCGCGTATCCGGTCCATGGCTCCTTGTCCTGCGGAAGGCATCGCAGGGCCACAATCGAGGGCGCGCGAGGCGGCGCCTCCGCAGTACGCCCATCGCCGCACCAGCCGAGGGCGCGAGGCGACTTGCCGGGGGAGCGGGGAAGCGACATCACAAACGCCGTGTTGCCGGGAGACCCGGCGATGAGCAGCTGGTGAGTGCCGCTCATCGAATCCTCTTGAGCAGGCAGATGTCGGTTCCAGGGTGGTGAGCGCCGCCATCCGCGACGTTGAGAGGCTTGAACTTGGCCAGAGGCAGAAGGCGAGCGGCGTCGTCGAAATCCGCCTCGTCGGGTTCGTTGGCTCCGGTCCAGCCGCAAAGCGCGTTGAGCTGGCACACCGCGCCCGCGGCGATGGTCATTCGTACCTCGCCGCCCGTGCCGCTTCGCACCACCAGTTCGGCCCCATCCGGGATGGTGATGACCGCTTCCTTCGCCGGCTGAAAGGCCACGCCCCCACTCGTCTGAAACTGGTGTTTGGAAAGCCGGCCCGGTGTCACGCTGCCGGCGCCGACGACGCAGACGGCGGCGACGCCCGTGCGGCTGCTCACATTCTTGTCCAGCATGGCCGTTACCGCGGAGGGCACGGGGGGCGTGCTAACGAAGTCCTCCACGCTGATGATCCCCGTCAGGTCCAGAACGGTCACGCCTCCCGACCCGCAGGTCAGGTGACACCCCTCGAGGTCAAGAGCCACGAGCTCGGTGCCATCGCTCTGGCGGAAGATGCATTCTTCCCGAAACCAGGCCTGGCGCACCGTGATGGCCTCTCGGGGAGCGGTCAGGCAGGCCCGATGGCGGCCCCCCATGATGAGAAACTCGACCGTATTCGGGGTCGACGGTTTCGGATTCACGATGATTCCGCCGGAAGCGACGATCTGGAAGGGCATGATCTCTCCTTGGTTTGGGTTCTGTTACATGGATAGGGGTGCGAAAAGACGCATTTGCGCGGCCGCTCGAGCCCACTTCGGTGCGCGCCTGAGCTGTCTGAGCGCGCGGGATGGGGGCATGCCGGCGCCGACCTGGCGGAGAATCTCCACGAAAGCGGCCCCGTCCGAATCCTCGAGATCGTGGACGTAGCCGATGGCCGCGTGCGCGCCGCTGTCGAGAAACGGCAGGGCCAGGGAAAATCCGGACGCATTCTTCCCGGCATCGTCGGCCGAGCGACAGGCGGCGAGAACGACGAGGGAAACACTGGTGAGATCCGTGCCCCGGATGGCGTCGAGTGTGAGATCGCCCCGCTCATCGGGGCCCGTGAGGAACCGCGACCGTGACGGCCGGCGCGGGTCGAGTTTCGCGTGGGCGCCGATATAGAGGAAGCCCGCTCCGTGTGCGGCGCGCTGCCACTCGCGACCGTCGGGCGGCGACTCAACCCCGGCCCAGTTCAAGGCGCGGATCTCCGCGGCCTCGCGGGCCGCTCCCGGGAGACGGGGGGCCCTCCCTCCCGTTGCCGGGTCGCTGAGGATGACGATCCGGGACGCGCCGCCTCGCGTGGCGGGAGGGCGCGCCATCGCGAATTCCATTGACGGAGCGAGGCTGAGATCGAAGGAGTCCGCCACGGCCTTCCGGTCCGCATAGGGGAGTTCCCCAAACGGCAGATTCCGCAGCCCCTCGCCGGGGACGACGACGAGGCGCCTGACTCCGGAGAGCCGCGGCCGCAGAGGTGCGATGAGGCGCGCGGACACCTGCCCGAGCGACTCGGCCGCGGCAGGCATCGGGGCAAGCGTGAACTGAGAGACGCCGGAGCTGCGAAGCACCCAGGCCGCGACGTGGGCCGGGGTTTCCAGATAGGCCACCACCGCCTCATCCGCGGCAAGCGCCCCGTCGGCCGGCTTCCACCGTTGGGTCGGGGAAGGGACACGATACGCGCGGGAGGCGACCGCCAGGGTCCCCTCCGCCGAGGCTCCGAGCTTCCACAGGCACTCGACGAGGTATCCATGGAGGCTGTGCGACCTTGAGGCGAGGGAGTAAGCGAGATCAGGGGGAAGGTCCGGGCCGGCCTCGAGGGCTTTGAGGCCGGCTTCGAAGGCGACCGCGGCCTCGGAAAACCGTCCCTCCTCGGCGAGCAGTCGGCCCTCGTTGAGTCGCAGCAGGGGGAGTCGGAACCCGGCCTGGCGCGCCTGAGTGGTTTCAAGGCCCGCTCGCACCGCGGCCAGCGTCCCACCGGCAGCGCGGCTCACCGAAAGCTCGGCCCGCGCGACGCTCAGCTCGTGGGCCATGCGCTCGCGTGTCCCTGAATCGACGATCTTCGCCAGGAGGCCGTCCGCGCCCTTCAGGTCGGAGAGACCCGATTCCGGCGAGACCCGCTCCCTGGCCCGGGCGGTGTCGATGACCCATTGGAGCGGCAGGGATTCGGCGATGTCGGCGCGGGCGTCGGGGCGCCCCTCGTCCAGGAATGCCAGGGCAACTCGGGGTTGCTGTCTGCGCGCGGACTCCTGAGACGCGGAGACGAGCACCGCGAGACGCCGGGCGGGGTCGGTCAGGCGCGAGCGTCCTTCGAGCGACGTCAAGAGCGCTTCGCTGGCAAGAACATCGTTGCCGAGCTCGGTGAACGCCTCCGCCCGCATGAGGTCCATGTAGGGTACGAACTCCTGCTGCCCCGTCGACTCCAGCACGGCTCGGGCTTCGGTCAGCGTCTCGAGCGCCCGAGCCGAGTCTCCTTTCGAGACGAGCATGATGCCAAGGGCCCAGAGGCTGCGGCCGAGAACGACGCGATAGCGCCCTCTTCGCAGTTCGGCGACAAGCCGCTCCTGATCGGCGACCGCGCGGGCCAGGTCCTTGTTCTGGAGCAGGGCGTTTCGCATGTATCTCGACCACAGCCGGACTATGCCGGGAGCGAACCGATCCGCCACGAGCGAATCGACCAGCGGTGCCGCGGCAGCGCGCTTCCTCGCCTCGTACAGCGTCCACGCCTCGCAGAGGGCCCGTACGCGCTCGCCCTCCCGACCCATGCGCTCCTTCACCAGATCGGTGTCGCTTTCGTCACCGGTAACTCGGGCGATGGAGCGCGCCAGATCAAGCGCGCGTTGGAGCGGGATCGCGTTCGAATCGAGAAGCAGTTCCGAGATGAGCACCCGGCGGGCGACCTCCACGCTCCCCCTCACCGCCGCGTCGACCTCCAGCGCCTCGCCGGAATCGAGAGCGCTCACCACTCGATCGCGCAGAATTCGCGCATCGCCGGGGGGGGAGATCGGCGCGCTCGCGCGCCTCTCGGCCTCTCCCCGCCACTCTTCGTCCGACTCCAACGCCGCGACTTCCTTCCACGCCCGCCGCGCTTCGCCCGCCAGGTGGAGACGTTCGAGGGCGAGCGCTCGATTGAACAACGCCTCGCGATTGCCGGGGTCCGCCTCGGCCGCCTGGGATGCATGTTCGAGCGCTGCCGGGAGGTCCTCGGCATGATCGGGCCGCTCCGCCCGTACCAGGTAGGAAGCGGCGAGGTCGGAGAGCGCCGTCGAATCGGAGTGGCCGGCGGCCTGGGCCTCTTTCGTGAGCGTCTCGAGAATTGCAATCGATTCATCGGCGCCACCCAGGAGGAGATGGGCCGCCGCGAGCGCGGTTCGATCGGTGAGGTTGAGTGAGGTCCCGAATCGGTCCTTCAGGTGAGCGCCCGCCGCCAGGAGCGCCCAGTCGCGTACCGGCCCCTGGGTGGGCGCGGACGAGCGTCCCGGAGGGGCCGCCCGCTGAATGTCGATCAACGGCCCGTAGCGGAACCCTCCCGCCAGCCTGGCCTCGAAGTATCGTTTTCTCCCAACCGCCTCAACCAACTCCCATCGCGGGTCGCGAGCGCGGCTCGACGATCTCCAGGCCGCCGCTCCTACCAGGGTCAGGAGGAGGAGGGCTCCGAGCACCCGGCGCCAGGCGCGCGGCCGGATGTGATTCGCCGTCCCCGTCGCCGCCTTGAGCGTTACCCTCATCTCCCGCGCCACCTCCGATCACGGACCAAGACCCGCCTCGAACTTGGACGGACGGAAACTCCGCAGTTTCGCCGCTCCTGCCGGATTCAACCATGCTTTCGGGGCCGAATGGCCGTTGGTGGTCCCGGTCTTGGTCCGGCTTCGATCCGTGCCCGGTGTCCCTGGCCATCTTCGTGCCGACTCTCGCGAGGGCGGGATCTTGGACGTTGTCTTCGAGGTCGGCGGGCGGCGAAGAAGCTGGACCGGCTTGTTGTTCGGACTAACTGAGCTGGGGCGCCCGCTGCCCGTGCCTCACTTCGGAGGCAGTTTCAGGGCGGCGTAGGCGAGGCGCAGCGCGGTCACCGCGCTCAGGATAATGGGCGCGGGAAAGAACCAGCGAATGGAGAGGACGGTCATGGCGATGAAAGCCAGGCTCATTCCACCGAGCAGAGACCTGGACGCTGCCGGCTCTCGCGCCATCAACGGAACGATCTGATGCAGCAGAAACGCGCACAGGACCAGAAAGAGGGACAGGCTGTAACCCATCCCCTGATAGAAGTCATGGTGCGAGCGCTCCACTCCCATGATGGGAAACACATATGCCTGGAGACGCTCGATGGCCGCGCGTTCCTGGTCGTCCCGGTACGCCGTGTTGAGCATTCCCGCGGTGTGGGCGAATGCAAACAGCAGTGTGGCCGCCTGGGCCACGCGAATTGGAAGCATGTGACTCTCCGTTCTGAACCAACCAGCGTCCGTTACGTTCGCGATTCTCTCGAGTCTATCGGCCCTCCGGCGCGTCGGGAGCGGTCTCTGTCTCACGTGCCCTCCGAATCGCCGCCGGTGGGCAGGACCGCGCCGACGGAGTCCTGTGTCGGAGAGCTTCCTCCCCAACCACGAGTGTGATCCTGCGCACGGCAGGCGGCCGCCGGCTGTGTTCTCGTCCGGAGCATGGCGCTCCTCGCCGCGTGCGCGCTGCTCGTTCTGAGTCCTCCTCACCCTCAAACCCCAGGTATGCCACGACCAAGAGCAACCCTCACGATCGAAGGCGAAACGCACGCCGTCCGAAAGGCGACGATCGGGCTGCACATCGCTGGTGAGGTGTGGGACGCGCGAAGCAAGAGCAGTCGTTACGAGCCGCGGCCGGCCGATGTGACCTACGGTCTCGAAGTGGAGGTCGACGATCGCTCGGGTGAAGATGGCGCGCCCGCGCCTCAGATCCAGAGCCTGCCGGTGCTGCGAGCGGCGGGGGGACGCCACCCGAGCCTGGCCCGGCTCGGGGAGCTTGTGGTGCAGGAGCTGGATGACGGCTACGACTGCGACGAATGGGATGCCTGGTTCGGCAACGACGCGCCTGGCCTGTGCGGCAACCGCGTGGTGTTCCAGGGCTGGGAGGGAAACGCCCTGCGTGTCCGCTGGGAGGCCCGCTACGACCAGGGAGGGCGAAGCCGCCCTTTCCTCTTCGAAGGCCTGGTCGATTTCACCGGCATCTACGTTCGTGTGAAGGAAGCCGAGGATGCCGATATCTTCCTGAAGGGGGCCTGGGGTGCGCAGGACCCGGGGACTCTCGACAAGCATGTCCTTGGGTGGACCGATCACGGCGCGGAGATGACCGCCGATCGGCGCTTCAGCTTCGCCGCCATCTACACCAGAAAAGGAGAGCCTCTGCCGGAGGGGTATCACGTGGGTGCGCTCACGAAGGCCGCCGCCACCGCCGAGCGCGAGGCCCGCCAGGCGCGATTCGCTGCGGCGTCCGCGGCGCGGGCGATTCCACGGATGCCGCCCGCCGCCAACCCGCACGGCGAGTCGGGACCGGCGCGGCGTCTGTTCGAAGGCCGAAAGCGCTTCTCCCTCGATGCGCCGGGAGACTGGGCGGACGTGTCGGCGCAGGACCAGGTCATCGCCCGGCTCGGCGGCATCTCATTGCGACGAGGCGTGAGCCCGAGCGAGGAGCATCTCAAGATCCTGGCCGTGGAGATGCTGATCGCCGATGACATCGCGGAATACGCGGATACTTCGACCGGGGCGTATGCAAGCATCTGGAAGGTCGAAGAGCGCGCTGAAGTCCGATTGTCGGGGGCCAGGGCCGAGCGGCTCGTGATCGAACAGAAGATCGGGGATGTGACGACGCGGCTGCTCAAGTATTTCGTCGCGCTCCCCGGAAAGAGCGTGGCGGTCATGACTTTCGCGGCGCCCGCGCCGGTGTTCGCTTCCCGGCTCGACGCCTATGAGGCGATCGTCCGCACGCTGGTGGTCGCCCCGTAGCCGCCGGATTCGCAACGATCTCAGCCCGCGACAGCCGCGGTCAGCGAGAGGCGGCGATGATCGGCTGCCCGCGGCGAATTCTCGGCAGGAGCTGTTCCTCGGCGTCCAGCTCCGAAACGTCGGGGGCGACGATGTCCAGGTGGAGACGCTTCTTCAGAAGCTCGACGTCGCCGTCGTCGTTGAAGTAGTCCGCGTACGGAGACCGGGCGCCGAGGATTTCGAAGGCATGATCCTCGGAGATCACGAAGGGCGCTTCGACACCTCCCGCGAAGCGGACGAAACCGTCGTTGTAGCAGCCCACCACCGCGTCCTGGAACCGGGCAAGGCCGTCGAAGCGAAACTCGGCGCCGCCCGCGAACATGGCGCGAGCCTCCGTCGCGCCCAGGACGTACAGAAACGGTCCCCCATTCAGATTGGCATTGATGATCGCGCCCGCCACGGTGAGCTTTCCCGTCACGATCAGGCCGACGGCGCCCGGAACGCTCGTGGCCGCCCGGTCGCCCGCGGCCCGGGGCCGGAGCGCTTCCACCCGCCTTCGTGCCGCGGCCCCGTCCACGAGCAGGTCGCCTTCGACGCGAAGGTCGCCATCGATGACCTCGATGGATCCGGGGAAGTCGGCTTTCGAGCCGAGGCTTCGGTAGGCCTCCAGGCGGTCGCGAAGCCGGAACCGCGCGACGGCCTCGGCTTCGGGGATGACCTTCGCCGGCTCCGTCTCCCCCATCGCGACAAAGGGCAGCGCCGCGAGCGTCAGGCCCAGCCAGCGCCTGGTCCATCCTCGAGCCCCGTGTGGATTCAGTCTCATTGCCGCGTCAAAGACTAACCGCTGCCGCTCGCCGGAGGTCCGAAACCCCGGGGCGCATAGACTTCCCTCGTGACTGACCCGCGCTGGCTGCAGTCCTACTCCGGGGTCCGCGCCACCCTCGGCGCGGGGCCGGATGTGAGCGAGGCCGATGCGACGTTCGCGTTTCGCCACGCCTACTGCTACGCCCTGTCCCGCCTGCAGGCGCACCCCGCGGCGAGCGCGCGCCTCGTGCTCGCCCGCGACCCCCGGCCGACCGGACTCGCCCTCGCCGTCGCCCAGACCCGCGGCCTCGGCAGCGCCTGCCGGGATCTCGGGGTGGCCCTCGACCTCGTCAATATCGGCGTCGTTTCCACTCCGGTGTGGCAGCACTCCGTTCGCCTCTTCGAGGCGCACGGCGGCGTGATGATTACGGCCAGCCACAACCCGATCGACGACAACGGATGGAAGTACGCGACGGGCGTCGACAGTCTGGGCGGCGACCCGGCTCCACCCGGAGCCCTGCTCTCGGCCGCCGACATGGGCAGCCTCATCCGCGCCGCCAACGCGTTCAGGCCGGCGCCGACGCATACGGCGGTGAATCCGGAGCCGGACCTGGAGGCGCGGGAGCGCGCGATCGCGCGGTACCTCGCCTTCGTGGCAGAGTCCTACCGGACCCAGGCCGCGGGGGCGCGGGTGGTGATCGATCCGAACGGCGGCGCCGCTTCCCGCATCGCCGCGCGGGCGTTCCAGGCGCTGGGCGTGGAGCCCATCGTCATCAACGGTGAGGAGGGTGCCCCCGCGCATGAGATCGACGTCGAGCAGGTGCGGAGCGATGGCGTCCATGTGCTGCGCGACCTCGGCGAGCGGGTGCGCGCGGAGGATGCGCTTTTCGGTCTCGCCTACGATTTCGACGCCGACCGGGGCAACCTGACGTATGTGGACGCCGCGGGAGTGTCGCGCATTCCCTCGCCCCAGGCCGCGGCCGCCATCAACGCGGCCATCGCTCTGGCCGTGCATCGACGCAGCGGCGACCCGCGGCCCGCAGTGGTCGTGGCCTCGGACGCCACCTCGTGCCGCGTCCGGCGAATCGCCGCAGCCTTCGGAGCTTCCGTAGTGGAGGTGGAGACGGGAGAGATCAACGTGGTCACCGCCATGCGCGATCAGGAGCGCCGCGGCCTCCGGGCGGTGGTCGGGGTCGAAGGCCCGAACGGAGGGACGATCTTCGCCGGCACCACGTGCCGCGACGGCACTCTTGTCGGAGCAGGCGCGCTGCTCGCCGCCGCCGACCCGGATCTGCGCGCCATCATCTCGCAGACGCTGATCCCCGGACGCACGATGTCTCCGGGACTGTCGGGCTTCATTGAAGCCCTTCCCGTCCAGTCATCGTTCATGGAGAAGTGCGCGGCTCCCGCCGACTGGGCCGCCACGGTGACGGGACTGGACGAGGAATTCCCGCGGCGCTTCGCCAAGGAACTGTCCCGGAGCTGGGAGCGTTTCGAGATCGTGTACTCGTACATCCGTGAGGTGGGCCCGGTGCGGCCGATGGCCCAGGGCTATGGCTGGAAGGCGCGCGTCTCTCGTCCCGGCGCCGAAGGCTTCCTCTGGATCCGCGGGTCGAAGACCGAAGCGGGCGTCGCGCGCCTGATCGGCGATGGGCCCGACGAAGCGTCCGCCCGGGCGCTCCTCGCCCTCGGCCGCCGGCTCCTCTCCGCCTGATCCGCGCCCCCGACCCGCGGGTTCCAGGTCAGAGGATTAGCGCGGGCCGTTCCTGCTCCACCTTCCGCTTCCCGAGCTGCGTCCAGCAGAACTGGCAGACGTACTCGTAGAGCTCGCCGTCGGGAAGGATGAGAAGGAGCCGCTCGTCGACAGGCTGAGCACGCTGGCACCGCGGACAATAGAGGCTCGTGGCCCGGAAGGAGTCGAACTGCTTCGAATCTCCGGGAGGGGCGGGGCGTCGTGTCGTCACACTTTCATTCTCGCCGATCGGCGTCACGCGCCCCGAACCAGGCGCCCGCGGCGCCTACTCCGCGAGGACCTTCTCGATGCGGCGGTCCGGCACCAGCCAGAGGAGAGCGACGGCCGTGTAAAGCGCGCCGGCGAGGGCGGGCGCATAGAGGGCCAGCAGAATGGCGACCGCGTAGATGAACACCGAGATCCGGCCCTTGAGGTCATCGCCGAGGGCCCGGGCGATCTTCGAGTCCGCGCCATGGTGGCTCGCCAGCGTCCGCGCGAGAATGAAGTACGCGCAGCCCGCCATGAACAGGATGACTCCATAGAGCGCCACGGGCACCGGGGCGAAGTGGTTGTCACCCATCCAGGCGGTGACGAAGGGCACGAGGGAGAGCCAGAAGAGCAGGTGCAGATTCGCCCAGAGGATGCCGCCCGTCACCTTCGACGCGGCATGCAGCATGTGATGGTGGTTGTTCCAGTAGATGCCGATGTAGATGAAGCTCAGCAGGTAGCTCAGGAAGACGGGCAGCAGGGGAGTGAGGGCGTCGAGCCCGGCCCCGTGGGGCACCTTAAGCTCGAGGACCATGATGGTGATGATGATGGCGAGCACGCCATCGCTGAACGCTTCCAGCCGCCCCTTGCTCATTCGCTTCGATTCTCCCGGGTTGAGCGGGGATTCTAGCGGCCGGCCGCGCGGGCGCCGCATCGCACGGGGACCTGATCTAATCTGTGGCGGTCGTTTGAAACCTTTGTCTTTCCCGGATCGTCTTCATACTCACATGCCCAAACTCCGCGACGCCGCCCATCGTTTCTGGGTCGAATGGATGCAGCCCCTTCTCGTCACCGCCATCGTGCTCGGTTCGTTTCGCTCCGCGGTGGCCGACTGGAACGACGTGCCCACGGGCTCCATGCGCCCGACCGTACTCGAAGGCGAGAGGGTGTTCATCAACCGGGCGGCCTACGACCTCAAGGTTCCCTTCACCACGTGGCGTCTTGCGCAATGGTCGGATCCGAGCCGCGGCGACATCGTGGTCCTCTATTCGCCCCATGACGGCACGCGGCTCCTGAAGCGCGTGGTCGGCGTGCCGGGAGATCGCATCGAAATGAAGGACAACCGCCTGATCGTGAACGGGACCACCGCCCTGTACCGCGAAACCGCCGCCCCGGACGGCGCCGCCACGGTCTTACAGGAGTCGGTCTTCAATCGCGCCCATCTCGTCGAGCTCTCCTCCAGCCGCACTGCGGCTTCGACTTTCGGCCCGGTGCTCGTGCCGCCCGCGCAGTACCTGGTGATGGGCGACAACCGCGACAACAGCTTCGACTCGCGCTACTTCGGGTTCGTGCCCCGCTCGGAGATCCTCGGCCAGGCCACGCGTGTGGTGGCCTCCGTCGATCCCGCGCGCAGCTTCCGGCCGCGCTTCGAGCGCTTCATGAAAGCGCTGGAGTAGGAGCCTTCCCGGAGGACCTGCGGTCGGAGGCGACCTCCGCGGCCGCCGCCTGATCGCCGAGCAGCACTCTCGCGCGACGGAAAGCGGACTCGCGGTCGGGCAGCAGGTTTTCCGCCCCGAGCACCGGGAGCAGGCTTTGCAGGACGCGCTCCGGCTGCGCGGGCGCGCCGTAGAGGATCAGGGTGTGGTCGCGGCTCGCCAGGTGGTCGTGGAGCGTCTCGAGCGTGGTGAAAGCAGTGGTGTCCATGTAGATCACATGGGTCAGGTCGAGCATCACCACCGTCTCGTCGGGCTCCTTCTCGAGCAGCGCGTCGAGCTTCTCGGCCGCGCCGAAGAAGAGCGAACCGAAGGCCCGGAAGTGGGCGATCCCCGGCTCGCGCGTGCTGACCCTCTTCACTTCCGTCACCTCGGCGATGTGAGCGATGAGGATGAGGGCGGAGATGAGCATCCCGAGCTCGACCGCGATGGTGAGGTCGAAGATCACGGTTACGAAGAAGACCGAGAAGAGTTTGAGGTTGCGCGTGAAGGAGTACTGGTGGAACGTCCGGAAGACGCTCCATTCCCCCATGTCGATGGCGACCGACATCAGGATGGCGGAAAGAGCAGCCAGGGGAACGCTTTTCGCGAGGGGTGCCGCCATCAGGATGATGAGGAGCAGCACCACCGCGTGGATCATTCCCGCGAGCGGACTGAGCGCCCCGCTCTTGATGTTCGCGGTGGTGCGGGCGATGGCGCCGGTAGCGGGGATACCGCCAAAAAGGCCGCTCGCGAAGTTCGCGATTCCCTGGGCCATCAGTTCCTGGTTGGCGTCGTGCTTGTCGCGGGTCATCTTGTCCGCGACCACCGCGCACAGGAGCGACTCGATGGCGGCGAGGAGAGCGATGGTGAAGGCGGGCACGATGAGATCGCGCAGGTGGGCGAGGGTGACCTCGGGCAGCCCCGGCGTAGGAAGCGAGCGGGGAATGCCTCCGAATCGCGAGCCGATGGTCTCCACGGGCAGGCTCGCGAGGGCGGTGACCGCGGTGGCCGCCACGAGCAGGATCACGGTGGCGGTGGCGCTGCGCGCCCAGGCCTTCGGCCAGAGCCGGAGGAGCAGCAATCCGGTCACGGACATCAGGATGGCGGGCCATTGGGCGGTGGGGAGATGAGCGAAGAGGGTCTCTGCCATCGAGAAGAACTCAGCGGGAACCTTCTCGACCCTGAGCCCCAGGAAGTCGCGGATCTGGGCGAGGAAGATGAGGACCGCGATGCCGTTGGTGAATCCCACGATCACCGGCTGGGGCACGAAACGGATGAGCCCCCCCAGGCGGAAGAACCCCATGGCCATGAGCATGGCGCCCGCCATCAGGGTGCAGATGACGAGATTCGCGATGCCGTACCGGTCGACGATGCCGTACACGATGACGATGAAGGCGCCCGTGGGCCCGCCGATCGCGAGCCTCGTGCCTCCGAGGGCGGAGATCAGGAAACCGGCCACGATGGCGGTGGTGATGCCGGCCTCGGGCTTCACCCCCGAGCCGATGGCGAAGGCCATGGCGAGAGGGAGGGCGATGATGCCGACCGTGAGCCCGGCGGAAAGGTCGGCGAGGAAGGTGTCGCGGCTGAGGGTCTTGAGAGTATCGACGAGCCGGGGCCGGAACTTCAGGTGAATCATGCGTCGAGCGAGAGCATCCTGTTCACGGCAAACTCATCTTACAAGCCTCAAAGATCCCGCAGCGCTGCTCCCACCGGCATCCGCGCCGCCCGAACTGCGGGAGGCAGGCCTCCGAGCAGTCCCATGACCAGGGCGAAAGCGAAGCCTCCCGCGAGGAGTTCGGGCGTAATCCGGAAGGCGAAGGACATGTGCGAGAAGGTCTGGAAGTTCATGGTGCCCGTGGTGATCCCGTTGACGGGCAGGACGATGAGGCAGCCGAGAACGCCGCCGACCGCGGCGATGAGGAGGGACTCGATGGTGAAGGAGGCGATCACGTTCGTGGCTCCGAAACCGAGCGCCCGCAGCGTCGCGATCTCGCGGCCGCGCTCCGCGACCGCGGTGTACATGGTGTTGAGGGCGCCGAAGATCGAGCCGATGGCCATGATGATGACGATGGGCACGCCGATCCCCAGGATCAGGAGAGTGAGCTGCTGCGAGGCCTTCTCGTAGTACGCGGTCTCGCGGTCGACCTGCGAGGTCATGCGCGGGTCCGTGTTGATGGCGTTCGCGAAGGCCTCGAGCCGGGTCTTGTCGATGAGTGTCGCGGTGACGGACTGGGAAACACCCACGGGGCGCTGGAAGGCCTGGCTCAGCAGGGTGGCGTCGCACCAGACCTCCGAATCGAGGGCGCTGCCTCCGGCCTCGAACCGGCCGACCACCGTCCACTCATGCCCGCCGATCTGAATGGTCCGTCCGACCTCGAGCCCGGCGTAGGCCTTCGCGGCGTTGCTGCCGACGACCGCCTCGTTCGTGCCGGGGGTGAGAAAACGGCCTTCCGCCACGGTCACGCCGCGGCGAACCGCGAGCACGCGCGGCCCCACGCCACGCACCTGGACGTTGCTGTCGTTGCCATCGACGCGCGCGGGGAAGACGGCGAGGGCGACCACCTCGGGGCTCACCAGGGCGCCCCGGTCGTCGCGGGCCACGAGAGGATGATCTTCGATGACCCGCGCCTGCGCGATCGAGACCGCGCTGTCCATCTCCGCGGTGGCGCCCGCCCGTCTCACGATCGCGTTGTCCTCCAGACCGGAGGCGATCAGAGCGGCGCGGAAGCCGTTCGCGAGGGAGAGCGTCGCCACGAACACCGCGACTGTTCCCGCGATGCCCAGAACCGCGACGAGCGATCCGCTCCACCGCTCGCGGAGGCTCTCGAGGTTGTAGACGATGGGAATCACAGGCGCCTCAATGCCTCGATGACGCTCAGCCTCCGCGCGCCGAGAGCGGGGAGGAGCGCGGCGACGAGACCGGTGGCGAGGATCAGGACCGCCCCGAGGGCGAAGCCCGAAGCCGGGATGTAGAACGCGGGAAAGAACCCGGTCGGATCGCCCCGCAGGGTGAAAAGGTGCGCGGCCCCCAGGCCAAAGGTCCCACCGATGCAGGCGACGAGCACGCTCTCGATGAAGACGAGCCGGAGCACGAAGTTGTCGGAGAAGCCCACGGCCTTGAGCACGGCCAGCTCGCCCGTGCGCTCGCGGACGCTCGCGGCCACGGTGTTGCCGGTGACGAGGAGCAGGGTGAAGAAGACCACGGCCCCGATGGTGACGAGCAGGAACTTCACGTTGCCCATGGCCTTGATGAAGGACTGGTTCAGCGCGCGCTCGGTCATGGTGCGCGTTTCGTAGGGCGAGTTCGCGAACATGGCGTCGATCTCCTTCGAGATCCTCACGGTGTCATCGATGCTCCCGATCTTCACGATGTACCAGCCGACCATGTTCGCGATGGTCTCGGGCGCCTTGTCCTTGAGGTAGTCGTAGCGGAACCAGAACTGGGTGAGGTCGTCGAACTCGCGCGTGCCCGTGTAGATGCCGACGATGTCGAACTCCCACAGACCCGGGTAGATCCCGCCCTGGAGCGGAACGCGGTCTCCCACCTTCCAGCCGAAGCGTCGCGCGGTCGATTGGCCCACCACCACGCCGGTCTTCGTCCTCAGGAACGCCTCCCACTGGTCCTTCGGCACCACGAACTCCGGATACAGATTCCTCCAGGTGTCGGGGTCGATCGCGAACTGAGCGAAGAAGTTCTTCGGGTCCTGGTACACGCCGCCGAACCACACCCCGAGGCCGCTCGTGACGATACCCGGCACCCGCGCGATCCGGTCGCGGTAGGCGTAGGGGAGGGGCACGATGAAGGAGGTGCGGTTCATGACCACCAGGCGGTCCGCGCCGCCCGCCGCGACCGCCGAGTCGAAGCTCGTCTGGACCACGACGAGGATCGCGAAGAGGAACAGGGCCACCGCGAATGAGCCGACGGTCAGGATGGTGCGCGTCTTCTTCCGGCCGAGGCTCGAGAGGAGCAGCGGAAGGAACTTGATCACGAGGCTTCGCCCGCGGCTTCGACGAGAACCCCCTTGTCGAGGTGCAGGGTCTGATCGGCGCGTTCGGCCGCCTTGGGGTCGTGAGTGACCATCAGGATGGTCTTCTTGTGCTCCTGGACCAGCATGTCCATGAGGTCGAGGATCTCGGACGCGGTTTTGCGGTCGAGGTCGCCCGTGGGTTCGTCGCAGAGGAGGAAGGTGGGGTCGGCCACGATGGCGCGCGCGATGGCCACGCGCTGCTGCTGGCCGCCGGAGAGCTGGCGGGGGTAGTGATGGATGCGGT
>JAIBCN010000151.1 GCA_019694155.1 Vicinamibacteria bacterium
GTGCTCCGCGTCGATCCCGCCTCTTCCACCCTCACCGTTTCCCACGATCCGATCATCGGCTACATGGGCGCCATGGTGATGCCGTTCGCCGTTTCTGACCGGGCCGCGCTCCGCGGCGTGCGGCCGGGGGATGTCATCGGGTTCCGGCTGCGGCCGAATGCCTCGGGCACAAAGATCGATCGGCTGAGACATCTCTCCGCCACGGGGGCGGACGCCGGGCTCACCATGACCCCTTCGACGGCCGCCCTCGTGAAGGTGGGGGAGAGCGTGCCCGACTTCACCCTGATCGATCAGTACGGAGCGCCCGTATCGCTCGCTTCCCTGCGCGGGCGGGTCGTCGCCGTCACCTTCATCTACAGCCGCTGTCCTCTGCCCGACTACTGCCCGCGGATGGTCTCGAATCTCTCCGAAGTCCGCGACCGCTTCCGCGAGCGCCTCGGCCGGGATCTCGTCCTCCTGACCGTCACCTTCGATCCGAAGTACGACACCCCGGAGGTCCTGATGAACTTCGCCGCCCGTTACCGAGGGAACGTGCCGGGCTGGCATTTCCTGAGCGGCTCCCCGGAGGCGGTCGCCGCGGTATGCGCGTCCTTTGGCATCGAGTACTGGCCGGACCAGGGGCTCATCACGCACACCCTGCAGACCGCGGTGATCGACCGCGAGGGCCGTCTTCGCGCGAGTGTCGAGGGTCGCGGCTTCACGGGCCGGCAGATCGCGGACCTCGTCGGCGCCATCCTGGAGTGAGAGCGCCGCGCATTTCGTCTCACCCTTGATACATAATCGCCTCATGCGCTTGGCCGATCCGGCGTTCCGCGCGATCTTCGAGGATTCGCCGGTCGGGATCTGCGTGGTCGATCGGAACATCAAGGTGATCGACGTGAACCACGCGTACTGCGAGATGCTGGGGCGCACTGAATCCGAGGTGATGGGAGCGCACATCCCCGACTTCACCCACCCCGATGACCGCGATCGCGATGTCGAGGCTCTTCCGAGGGTGCTTTCGGGCGAGCTTCCCCAGTACAAGGCGGACAAGCGCTACATCCGCAAGGACGGCGCGGTGATCTGGGCGCGCATCGTGGTGACGGCCATCCTCGATCCCTCGGGAAAGTCGAGCCTCGCCTTCAGCATGGCCCAGGTGATCACGGAAGAGCGCGCGCTGCGGGGCATCCTCCCCGTCTGCCCCACGTGCCGGCGGGTGAAGGAGCAGGACGGACGCTGGACCGACCTCGACACTTTCGTCCGCGCCTCCGCCAACGCGGCGATCTCGCGGCAGAACTGCCCGGACTGCTGAACTAGTTCGAAGCGTCGGCGCGCTGCGCCGACTTCATCTGCGGCAGATCGGCGTCGGCCTTGGCCCAGGCCTTGCGGGCCTCGCTCGTGACCTTGTCGGCGTCCACCGCGCGTCCGAGGCCTCGCAGAGCTGCGGCGAGGCCGAACATCGCCCGGCCCCCGCCGGGCTCGCGGGCGAGGGCCTCGCGGTACGCCTTCTCGGCGGAGCCGTAATCGCGCAGCATCAGGGCCGCGCTGCCCCAGGCCTCGACCACGGGGCGCGGGTAGGCGGGGGGCTCGGTGTAGAGAAGCCCCGCCTCGAGGCCGGCCGCCTTGCCGAAGAGATAGCGGGACCGCTTTCGGTCGCCGCGGTAGGCCGCGATCGTGGCCTCGAGCTCCATCTGCGCGATGGCGAGGGGGCGGCGGGAGGCGTCGAGCTTCGGCAGAACGTCGCTCATTTCCTTGAGCGCCGCCTGTGCCTCCGTCCGCTTCCCGGTGGCCGCAAGCGCGAGGCCTCGCGCCCAGAGTCGCCAGGCGTTCTGCTCCGGGCGGTCGTAGACGGGAATGGTCCGGCCGTCGAGGATCTCGTTCCAGCGCTCGAAGCGGACGAGCGTCTTGACCAGGCCGAAGTAGCCCTGTCTCCAGGCGACTCGCTGGCTGCTGCCTCGGCGCTCCCGAGGCGTTTCCTTGAAGTCGTTCATGAGATGCGCCACCTGCTTCATCGACTCCTGGTAGCGCCCGTCGAGGTTCAGGGCGTGGATGAGGAAGTGCACGTTGTGCCCGTGGTGGCCGTTCGGGTAGAGGGTGTCGGCCTTGAGGTAGCCGCGCTCGTTGTCGGCGGCGGCTTGAAACGCCCGGACGGCGTCGTCGATGCGGTCGCTCTGCGCGTAGATGTGGCCGGGCATGTGCAGAGCGTGCGGGATGTTGGGGACGAGCTCGGGGTAGCGCTTGCAGGCATGCCACGCGCGCTCGGGCGTCTTGCTCCCCTCCCAGCCGTGGATCAGGTAGTGATGGGAGCCGAAGTTGTTGTCGTCCTTCGCCACCACGCCCTCGAGGAGAGCCAGGCCTTCCATGGTGTTCTTGCGCGGTTCCTTCGTCACCGAGTCGAACCCATCGAGCAGGGCGAGGCCGAGAATCGAGCGCGCCTCGAGATCGTCCGGGTAGGCGGCCACCAGCCTCCGCAGTCCCTCGATGTGGTCCGCGTCCTTCGTCTTCGAGGCCGGGTTGCGCCGGGCCGCTTCCGCTTCGATGTACAGACGCTCGCGCGGTGTGACCTTGTCCCGCAGGGACATCGCCTTCTCTATGGCCTCCTTCGCGCGGATCGAGGGTTCGAGGGCCGCGCCCCCGACGCTCCGCGCGATGGCGGCGCCCGTGGTGGCCTCGCTCCCGCCCGGGGCGCGTCCGCCGTCGAGGGGATCGCGCAGGAGTTGGAAGGCGGGGCGATAGTCGCCCGCGGCGCTTACGGAAATACCCCAATAGGCCATGGCCATGTCCGGGTCGAGGGTCGCGGCCTGCAGGAAGGACCGTTCGGACTCCAGGAACCAGAAGGAGTGCATCTGCGAGATGCCCTGGTTGAAGAACTTCCGGGCGTCCTCGGAGGTCGTGGTCACGGGCATGTTCGTGTCGCCCATGCCGTCCATCAGTCTCGCGGGGAGGAGCGGCTGCGCTCCCGGCGCGACCGCGCACAGATCGGCTTCGGGCCGGGCCTGGGCCGAGGCGAGGGTCGCGGACAGACAGACGGCGATCAGGCCATGGGCGGACGCGGAGGAGAGCTTGAGCATTCGGCGAGTCTAGCCCCGCGGGCGGCTGAACCTCTGCACGCTCCGCGTCTTTGCCTTCGCCGCCTCTTCCTCCCGGTTGCGGGGAGGAGCGGCGGTCTCGAGTGAGCGCAGGAGCTTCCCCGCGGCCATCGCCACCTCGTCGACGGCGAGGTGGAACGCCGCTTCATTCGCCTTCGATGGCTTGTTGAATCCGGACAGCTTCCTCACGAACTGTAGGGACGCGGCCCGGATCTCCTCGTCGGTGACCGGCGGTTCGAAGTTATAGAGGGTCCTGATATTTCTGCACATGTCTCATCCTCGGGGTCACGGACAGGCCCGGCTCCAGAGCCCAGCCTGCAGGGGTTTGGGTGAGCCGTCGCGAAGGGCGATGGTGGCGCTCAGCTTTCGGACGGGCTGGTCGCTCATGTATCGCACCACGAGTTCGTGAGGCCGGTTGGAAAGATACAGTTGCGCGGTCTTCGTCTCGCTCTCCGGGCCCCGGGCATCGATCCTGAATCGCTGCATCCCATCCACGTACAGCGCCGCCTGCCCGATGACCTCGAGACCCAGGAGGTACCAGCCCGCGGCCTCCGGCTTGAAGTCGCCCGAGAACGTGACGGCCACGGGCGCCAGCGCCCCTGAAGAGAGCGTGTCGGCCTCGCGGGTGAGCGGGATCGAGGGCGAGGCGGCGCGGACGTAGACGGGGTTTTCCGAAGGCTCGTTCTGCAGCGAGTAGTCGGAGAAGTAGGGCCACATGAAGCCTGTCGAGATGGCCTGGCAGAGCCCGGACGAAGGCGGCCCTCCTCGCAAGGAGTGGTTGAGGGCGGGCCAGAGCCCGACCCCGAGAGCCAGAGTCGCGGCCAGAGCGCGCAGACTCCGGCCTCCGCGGTTGTCGCCCCTGAAAAGGAAGAAGGCCGCGGCCGCCCAGACGAGCGCCAGCGGCAGGATCTCTAGGTCTCGCGGCATTCCCACGGCCCGTCCGAGATTGAAGGCGCCCGGGCTCGAGAAGAGCGTGCCGTCCGGATAGGTCGACCAGGGATAGGAGGAGAAGAGAGCCCGTGAGTAGAGGGGAAGGTAGAAGCCGAGGAAGGGCTCGCCCGGTTCGTACGGAAGCCGCGGGTCGATGGCCGCCACCGGCAGCATCAGCAGGATGGTGGCGCAAATGAGGCCGCCGATCGGAAGGGCCAGACGATCCGATCGCAAGGGAAACGCCGCGAGAAGGACCGCGAATGGAATGGCGATCAGGATATGCCGCGGCCCGAAGGAGAAAGCGCCTCCCCAGTAGACGATGCTGTCGCCGAATCCGGAATTGAAGAGCAGGAAGGCCAGGAAGATCGCGCCGAAAAGGCCCATCTCGCGCCTCAGTCCGCGCGCGAGAGCCACGAAGAAGGGCGCGACGAGGGCGGCGAGGAGCCACGGGTTGGCGTAGAAGAGTCCCCGCTGACGCCCGAAAGTGATTTCACGCAGGATGCCGAGGCGCGGCCACGACACTCCCGCGATGCCCTGTCGATGAGCGGGGAAGGTGCTGCCCTCCTTGTAGAAGCCGTAGCTGAGCACCGCGGGATCTCCGAGAACCATCTGGTTGTAGACAGGCAGGGGCAAGATCCCGATCAGCGCTCCCGCGATCAAGAGTGACGAGCCTCGCCGGCCGAGAACGGCGAGCGCGTACAGCCCGATCAGACCGCTGGCGATCGCTCCCGGGTATTCGATGACGGGCAGGAACCCGAGCAGCAGTCCCGCTCCGAATCGCCGAAGGGCGGGCGCGCCGCTGTCATTCCATCGACTGCTCCAGACCAGGTAGAAGGCGCTGAAGGCGAAGAAGGCGGACAGCTGATGACCGAAGAACACGGTGGCCCAGGGAAACGCCATAGTGCCGAGGCCGTAGCCGAGAGCGAGCAACATCGAGCGGCCCGTCGTCCAGCCGTTGCGGGCGAGGAAGCGGAGCATGAGCAGGCTGATGAGCGCGGTGGGCAGGGCCGCCATCAGCACGGTCAGGCCGTAGGTGATCAGGATCAGCTGCTTCGTCTCGTGTACGGCAAGCATGCCGAGCCCCAGGCGGGCGAGAGCCCACGGCGCGAGGCCCAGCAGCGTGGTGCCCGGGGCCTTGTTCGGGAACGTATGCCCGTCCAGGTGAATCGTGTCGGCGGTATTCCAGGCGAACCGGTCGATCCACCACTCGCCATGCTCGACCACCGAGCGCATCTGATCGAAGCGGGCGGCCTCGTTGTGACCGCTCGACTGGAAGAAGTAGGACGCGCTCAGGAGGACGAGGGCGAAGACGCGCCAGGAGGCGGCGCGCGCTTCGCCGGAGAGAGGGACGGGCTCCACGCCCCGAAGGTTAGCTGGCGAACGCCTCGAACTCCCCCAGAAGCGAGGCCGGGCGGTCGAATCGGGGAGCTTGATTCCGCCACAGCTCGAGCAGATCGCCAACCACGGACTCCGCCGTCGGCCATCTTCCGGCGCCCCTGCCGTGAAGCTCGATCCTGCGACCGCTCCTGAGGGTAATCACGATGGCGTTGTCCGCACCGCGACACTTCGCCAGGGGATGAGCGGCGTCGAGGGTCAGGAGTTCCACTCGCGCCTCGCAACCCTCCGGTCCCGTCTGCAGGGTTGCGACGAGTCGCCGGATCCCGCCGCCGCCGGCCGGTTGCGAGCGACCGATCGCCGACGCTCCCGGCCGCGGAATCCGCTCCGCGTCGAGAGTGACGCCATAGGCCTCGTGGGCGAGCAGAGTCAGTTTGCGCGCCGCATCGAGGCCCGAGAGGTCGTCCGTGGGATCGGCCTCCGCGTAGCCGAGGGCCTGGGCGTCGGCCACCGCACCGTCCAACGACGCCCCGTCCGCCAGTCGGTCGAGCACGAAGTTGCTGGTGCCGTTCAAGACGCCCTCGATTCTCGCGACCGGCCCACGAAGCTCGCGCAGTGTCTCGATCACAGGAACGACGCCGCCCACCGCGGCCGAGAACGCGAGCGTCTTGTCCTCCGCCTCGGCCAGGGCGCGGAGGTCGGCGCCCCGGGCCGCGAGCACCGCCTTGTTCGCGGTCACCACGTGGCGGCCGGCGAGCAGGGCGCGATGAAGGGCCCGGCCCGCCTCGTCGATGCCGCCGATGGCCTCGACCACGACATCGCTCGGCGCTTCCAGCGCTTCGTCGAGCGAGAAGAGCAACCGTCCGGGAACTCCGGAGGCTTCATGATGCGCCCGCCGGCGCACCGCGATGGCCACGATCTCGAAGCGATCCGGTTGGCGGAGCAGGTGCTCGTAGACGCCGCGACCCACGGCGCCGAGCCCGAGCAGCGTCACTCGGAGAGGCGGCCGCGGCGCTTCGCCCAATCGGGGCAGGAGCGTCGCGTGCGGGCCGACGCTCGTGCCGATGGTGGAGCCGATGCGCGCCACTTCGAACGTCTGCGAGTGAGCGAGGGCGAAACGGAGCGCCGCCTCCTGGACCACCGGCGCGTGAAGAGCCAGCGCGTCCTCGTAGTTGAGGCGCTCATAGCGAAGAGGCGCCTCGCCGGCGGCGTTGGGATCGCGCTCGTAGATCCCGTCGGTGTCCTTGAGCAGCCGGCAGCGTGCCCCGAGCCGCTGGGCGAGGAAGAGCGCCGTCCAGTCGGATCCTCCGCGCCCGAGGAGGGAGACGCCGCCCTCTTCGTCGCTCCCGAAAAAGCCGGGCACCACGACGATGCGGCCCTTGTCGAGAAGCGTCCGCAGCCGCGCCGCCGCCAGGTCCACGGGCGCGCCCTCGAGTCCCGTTCCGTGGACGCGCAGGTCCACGGCGAGCGGGTCGACGACGTTCGCCTTGATCCCGGCGCGTGAGAGCGCGATCTGCAGAGAGGCCGCGGTCTCCCGCTCTCCGGAGGCGGCCAGAGCCGCGAGGCCGGACACGCCGACGTCGTGCGCGGGCTCGGCGCCCAGGGCTTCGGCCTGCGCAAGGAGTCGGTCGGTGACGCCTTCGAACGCCGAAACCACGGCGACGACGCCGAAGCCTTCACGCGCGTAACGGAAGATCTCGTGGACGGCCTGGGGCAGGTCGGCCGCGGTCCTGAGGACGGAACTGCCGAACTTGAGAACGATGATGGGCCGGCTCACGCGGCCTCCGATTCGTTGCCGGCGGTGAGGGCCACCGAGTGGGCCGCCGCGAGGGCCTGATCGATGTCGGCGATGAGATCGCGGGCGTCTTCGAGGCCGATGCTCAGGCGCACCAGGCCGTCTCCGATGCCACGATCCTTGCGGACCTCGGGTTCGACCGAGGCGTGGGTCATGGTCGGCGGGTGGCAGACCAGGGAGCGCGGGGCTCCAAGGGACTCGGCGAGGGCGAAGAGCCCGGTGCTGGTGCAGAAGGCGTTCGCTTCCTCGCGGCTCCCGAGATCGAAGCTCACGATGCCGCCGAACGCGGTCTGCTGGCGGGCGGCGATCTCGTGGCCCGGATGCGTCTTGAGGCCGGGGTAGTAGACCTTCTTCACCCTGGGGTCTCTGGCGAGGAATTCCGCGACCTTGAGGGCGCTCTGACAGTGACGTTCGACGCGCAGGGAGAGCGTCTTCAGCCCTCGCAGAATCAGGTACGAGTCCTGGGGCCCGGGCACGCCGCCGATGGCGTTCTGGAGGAAGCGGATCTCCCGATCGATGTCAGGGTCGCTCGTGAGGATCGCTCCGCCGATCACGTCGCCGTGGCCGTTCAGGTACTTGGTGGTGGAGTGCAGGACGAGGTCGGCCCCAAGTTCGAGCGGGCGCTGGGTGATGGGTGT
>JAIBCN010000173.1 GCA_019694155.1 Vicinamibacteria bacterium
CGCTGCCGCGTCGCCTCGGCCTGTCGGCGCTCACCGGACTTCTCCTCGCCCTCGCCTTTCCCAAGCCCGCCTTCGCGGCCGCCGCCTTCGTGGCGCTGACGCCGCTCCTCCTCGCGCTCAACGGGGCCTCGCGTCGCGAGGGCTTCTGGTGCGGCCAGATCGCCGGGACCGTTCAGGGTTTCTTCCTCCTTTCCTGGGTCAGCGACGTCATGACCCGCTACGGCGGCATTTCCGCGCCCGTGGCCTTCGCCCTGACCTTCGTCCTCGCCCTTGCCTTCGGTCTCTTCGTAGGGGCGTTTGGCGCGCTCCAGGCCCATGTGGGCCTGGGTTTCAAGTCGAGGTCGCTGCTCTTCGCTCCATTCCTCTTCGTCGCCTGCGAGTTCCTGCGCGAGCATCTCCTCTTCGGTTTTCCCTGGTGCCTCCTCGGCTACTCGCAGGTCGACTTTCCCGAGTTCATCCAGATCGCGTCGTTCGCGGCGGTGCACGGCGTCTCGTTCATTCTTGTCTCGGTCTCCGCAGGCCTGGCCCGCCTCCTGACCGCGAGGTCCGCTTTCGAACGCCGCCTCAGCGTGACGATCCCCGCCCTCCTCGTGTCCGGCGCCCTCGCCTATGGCCACGGCCGATTGCAGCAGCCGCTGGCGGCCGAAGGGGCTCTCTCGGTGGGCATCATCCAGGCCTCCATCGCCCAGGACCAGAAGTGGGAGGAGGCCCTGCTGCAATCCAACATCGACGCCCACATGGCGCTGTCCCTCGAAGCGGTGAAGCGCCAGGCGCGGCTCGTGGTGTGGCCCGAGTCCGCGATCGGCTACGAACTCGACCTGTATCCCGAGGCCCGGAAGCAGATCACGGACTTCACGACGAAGGAAGGAGTGTTCCTGCTGACCGGAAATGACGACCGCGAGCGGGCGCCTTCCGGCGAGGTCTTGAGCTATGTCGGAGCGAAGCTCGTTTCCCCCGGCGGGCAGATCGCCATGCGCTACCACAAGATGCGCCTCGTTCCCTTTGGCGAATACCTCCCGCTGCCTTCCTTTCTCTCGTCTTTGCTGCCCATCCGGCGCCTGGTGCAGAGCGTCTCCGACTTCACCCCGGGGACGCGCGCGGTGACGGGCGACGTCCACGGCATCTCCGTCGGGGCATTCATCTGCTACGAGGCGATCTTCCCCTCCCTGGTGCGCCGGTTCCCACTCGAAGGCGCGCAGGTTCTCTTCAATCTCACCAACGACGGCTGGTATGGGACGAGCGCTGCTCCCTACCAGCACTACGCGATGGCGCGCTTCCGCGCGGTCGAGAACCATCGCTTCCTGGTCCGCGCCGCCAATACGGGCATTTCCGCGATCATCGACCCCTTCGGCCGCGAACTCGCCCGCACCGCGTTGATGGAACGCCGGGCGCTCGTCGGAGAAGTGCGGGCGATCTCCGAGGTGACGTTCTACGCCCGTTACGGAGACCTCTTCGCCTGGTTCGTTGTCACCACCGCCGGGGTGGCCGCCCTGCTCGCCGCGTTCTCCCTCCGGGCGCCCTCGAATAGACTTCCCTCTCCAGACAACATCGCTCCCGAAGAAGGGCCCCAGGAATCTCATTGAAAGACGAAATCAGCGAGCTCTGCATCGAGCTCAAGGCGAGGGCTGCGGACGTCCGCGGCTATCTTTGACGAAGCAAAACTGACCGCGGAGCTTGCGGTGGTGGACCGCGAGGTCACCGAGCCCGGCTTCTGGAACGATCAACGCAACGCCCAGAAGGTGCAGCGGAAGCGCAAGAAGATCGAGGAGCGCCTGGAGCTGGTGCGCCGGGTCACGAGCCAGGAAGGCGACGTCGCGGTTCTCCAGGAGTGGCTTTTGGGGGGAGAGCCGGTCGAGGCCGATCTCAAGACGGCGGTCCAGACCTGGCAGAAGAGCATCGAAGAGGCGGAGCTCGGACACACCCTGGGCGGTGAACACGACGGGGCGAACCTGATTTTCTCCATCAACGCGGGTGCGGGCGGCACGGAGAGCCAGGACTGGGCGGAGATGCTGTTCCGCATGTATCAGCGGTACTGCGAGCGAAAGGGCTTCAAGGTCGACATCACCGACTACCAGAAGGGCGAGGAAGCGGGGATCAAGAGCGTCACCATGTTCGTCTCCGGTGAATACGCGTTTGGCACGCTGTGGGTGGAGAGCGGGGTTCATCGCCTGGTCCGCATCTCGCCGTTCGATTCGGCGGCGCGCCGGCACACCTCCTTTGCCGCCGTGTTCGCCTGGCCCGAACTCGACGACAGCATCGAGATCGAGGTCCTCGACAAGGATCTCCGCGTCGATACCTACCGCTCGAGCGGCGCCGGAGGGCAGCACGTCAACGTGACGGATTCCGCCGTGCGCATCACCCACATCCCCACCAACATCGTGGTGGCCTGCCAGAACGAGCGCAGCCAGATCCGCAACCGAGAAGTGGCGATGAAGGTCCTGAAAGCACGCCTCTTCGATCTCGAGATGAAGAAGCAGCGCGAGAAGCTCGATGCCGTCGAGGCGGCGAAGATGCAGATCGCCTTCGGGTCGCAGATCCGCTCCTACGTCCTGCATCCCTACCGCATGGTGAAGGACCATCGCACCAAGTGCGAGACCGGCGACGTCGATCGCGTGCTCGACGGAGATCTCGACATCTTCATCAAGGCGGCCCTGGTGGCGAAGGCGAAGGGCGAGCTGTCCAAGGGTGTCTCGGCGAGCGAGGAGTGAGCCTCAAGTCGCACGCCTCGGCCGCCCTCCTCTACGCGGCCCTGACCGTCGTCATGACGTGGCCGCTCGCAGGCCGCCTGAACCTGATCGAAGCGGGGGACTCGTCGTACTTCGCCTGGGTGATGGCGTGGACCACCCGCGCCCTGCTCCATGACCCCTTGAGCCTGCCGCACGCGAACACTCTCCATCCCCTCCGCTACGCCCTCTTCCTCGACGAGCCCATCGTGGCCACGTCGGTCCTGTCCCTCCCGCTCCGGGTCCTGACGAGCGATCCCATCGTCACCCTGAACGTGGTTCGCCTGCTGACCTTCTTTCTCTCCGCTCTCGGCGTCCGCGCGCTGGCGTTGAGCCTCGGCCTCTCGCCTCTCGCGGCCTTCGCCGCGGGAGCGCTGTTCTCGTTCTCGTCGAACCGGGTCTCCTCGCCTGCCCACCTGTCCGTGCTCGGAACCCAGTTCCTTCCTCTCTACTTTCTCTTTCTCCACCGCTGGACGCGCGACGGCTCGGTCAGAGCGGCCGGCCTGGCCGGCCTCTTCTTCGGCCTGTCGGCCTGGGCCTGCGGGTATCAGGCGCTTCTTGCGGCCGCCGTTCTCCCCATTCCCATTCTGATTCTGATGGAGAGGCCGGCCGTGCTGCGGAGCGCGCCCGTCGGTATCGCGGTGGCCCTCGCCTTCCTCCTGCCGTTACGCTGGATGCACAAGCAGGCTCTCGCGCCGCTCCACTACGAGCGCACGGCCAGCGAGACAGCATTCTTCTCGGCGCCGCTCGAGGGGTCGTTCTCCACTTCCGCTTCGAATCGTGTCTGGGGCGCCATGACCGAGAACCTGCGTTCGATCGTCGAGGGCGATCTGTTTCAGGGCGTGACCGTCCTCGCCCTCGCCGCGATGGCCGTGCTCTCCGTGAAGTCGGATGCCCGTCGCCGCCGCGTGATCCTCGGCTACGCCGCTCTCGCGGCCTGCGCCTGGCTGGTGGCGCTCGGGCCCGAGGTCCGCCTCTTCGGCCGCACGCTTTTCCCCGGACCGTTCTCCTGGCTTCGCGAATTCGAGGTCTTCCGGATGATCCGCGTGCCCGCGCGCGCCTCCGTGTTCCTCTGCCTCGGTCTCTCCATCCTCGCCGCCCTCGGCCTCGATCGCGTGCGGCGACCGGGCTGGCGCGCCGCCCTGCTGATCCTCGCCCTTGCCGAGGCCCTGGCCGCACCCCTCAGCGTGATCGCGGCGGATCGGTGCATCAACGCCTTCGACCCCGTGCCCCCTCTATACCTCTGGCTCAAGGACCAGCCGGGCAACCAGGCTGTCGTCGAACTCCCGATCCTCCCCAACGACGGCCTCTTCCAGCGCCCGCGCTTCGACGACAGCGTCTACCTGCTGCGATCGACGACGCACTGGAAGCCGCTCGTGAACGGCTACGCCGGTATCGAACCCGCGGCCTACGGCAAGGTCCGCGAGGCCGTGAAGGACTTCCCCACGGACGAGTCGATCGCCCTCCTGCGCTCGATGGGCGTCCGGCATGTGCTCGTCCACCTGCGCGGCTTCGGCCCGAATCGCCGCCAGGCCATCGAAGAGCGTCTGCCCGGCTTCGGCGCGCGATTGCGCACGGCCGCTCGCTTCGGCGATGACCTGGCGCTGGAGATCGTCGACCCCTAGGGGATCTGGCGAGTCTCGGCCATCTCCGCCTGCTGAGCGGGCATGGGCGGAGGGAATGCCTGATCCTTTGGGAGCTGCTTGCTCGCCTCCCTCCAGAAGTCCATGAAGATGGGAAGCGAAGTCCGGGCGCCGTCCTGGCCTCGCCCGAGAGACTTCCGCTTGTCGTCGAAGCCGCTCCACACCCCGGCCACCATGTCGCGCTCGAAGCCCACGAACCAGGTGTCGCTCCAGTTGTCGGTAGTGCCGGTCTTGCCGCAGAGCGGCCGCCCGAGGGACGAGGCCCGCTGAGCCGTGCCGCGCAGCACCACGCCGCGGAGGATGTTGGCCATGGTGGCCGCCGTTTCCGGGCGGAGCGCATCGTGGGCCTCGGGGAGCTTCTCCTCCAGGACATTGCCCTCGTTGTCCGTGATCTTCGTGATCAGCATCGGCGTCATGCGCAGGCCTTCGTTCGCGATGGTTCCGAAAGCCGCGACCATCTCGTCGAGGGTCGCCTCGCCCGCGCCGATGGCGATGGGGAGATAGGGCGGCAGGTCGTCCTTCAGCCCGAGCTTGCGGGCGTACTCGATGCCCTTCTCCACTCCGATCGCCTGGAGGGTCTTGATGGCGGGGATGTTCCGGCTTTCTTCGACGGCGTGCTGGACGGTGATCGTCCCTTCGAACTTCATGTCGTAGTTGTGCGGCGACCAGGTGGGTGACCCCGCCGCGGTGAAGGTGATGGGGGAATCCACGATCAGGGTTTCCGGGCCCCAACCGAGGCTTTCCACCGCGGCCGAGTAAACGATGGCCTTGAAGATCGAGCCCGTCTGGCGGTGGGCCTGAACCGCGCGATTGAATTTGCTGCGCTCGAAGTCGAACCCGCCCACCATGGCCTTCACCGCCCCCGTCCGGGTGTCCATGGCCAGAAAGGCCGATTCGGCATCGGGCTCCTGTTCGTAGGTGACCTCGGCCACGTGTTTCGCGTCAGTTCCCTCGAGCTTGACGATGCGCACGGGCACGATGTCGCCGATCTTGAGCACATCGGTCACTCGCGCCTTGCCGGTCCAGGCGATGGCCTTGAGCGGCAGTCTCCCCACGGTGTCGCCGATCTGCAGTCCCGCGCCGTCCTTCTCCACCCAGGCCACCACGCCGCGCACCACGTCGCCCACGTCGAAGGGCTGGCGCCAGTCGGAAAGGGTGAAGCCCTCGGGGATGACGCCGTCCTTGAGCGCCGATTCCCGAACCGGCCGAAACCCGCGCGCCGTCCGATCGTTCCGCAGGATGCCGTCCCGGACCGCCCGGTTCGCCACCAACTGGAGCTTCGGATCGAGTGTGGTGTACACCTTGAGACCGGACCGATAGATCCCGGTGAAGCCATAGTCCCGCTCCAGCGTCTTGCGCACCTCTTCTAGGAAGTAGGGCGCGATGGACGAGGGCGAACGCCGGGCCACGATGTTGAGGGGCTGGTTCTGCGCCGTCCGGGCCTGGGCGGGTGTTATGTACTTCTCGGCCACCATGCGATCGAGGGCGTGGTTCCGCCGCCTCTGGGCGGCCTCCGGATGATCGAGAGGTGAAAGCCTCGTGGGGCTTTGCGGAAGGCCCGCGATCAGGGCCGCTTCTTCGAGATTCAGGTCCTTCGCCGACTTGCCGAAGTAGAAGCGACTTGCCGCTTCCACCCCGTAGTTCCCGTGGCCGAAGTTCACCAGATTGCAGTAGAGGGTGAAGATCTCCTTCTTCGTGAAGCGCCTCTCGATCTCCAGGGCGAGCAGGATCTCGCGCAGCTTGCGCTCGTAGGTCTTCTGGGGCGAGAGGAACAGGAGGCGGGAGAGCTGCATGGTGAGGGTAGAGAAGCCCTGTCCCTTCCGTCCCGAGCGAAAGTTCGCGTAGAGCGCGCCCGGGATGCGCCAGAGGTTGATCCCGATATGGTTGAAGAAGTTCTCGTCCTCGGTCGCGATGATGGCGTTGCGCAGGACTTCGGGGATTTCCTCGTAGCGGACGATCACGCGCTTCTCGATCGCGAACTCGCCCAGGATGGAACCGTCCGCGGCGAAGACCTGGGTGACGATGTTCGGCTTGAGCTCCTCGAGCTGTTCGACCTGCGGCAGGTCGCTGCCGATGGCCATCAAGGCGCCCACGAGCGATCCGACGACGATGCAGCCCGCGATCAGGAGCGGCCCGCGGTTCTCTTTCAGGAGCTTGCGTGCTCGCCCGATGAGTGTGGCCATGCTGCCGCTACTTTAAGGCGGCGGGCCGCGGGGGCCTTAGCCCCCTTTTGGGGGATCAGCGATCCTGGCCTGGCCGGCGCCGCGCGCCCCGGTCGTCCGACGAGCCGCCTCGCGGAGAGGCCTGCGGAGGCGGGTTTCGAGGCTGCGACCGATCGACGCCCGAGGGCCTCGACCGCTCGCGGTTCTGGTCGCGATTCTGGTCGGCCGGCCGAGCTTCGGCGGGCCGCGAACGCTCGCGCGGCGCCGATTCGCGGGCCGACGAATCGTCCCTTGGCGTCGACTCCCGGCGTCGGGCCGATGAGTCTTCGTTGCGGGTGGCGTTCGGGTCCCGCGCGGCGTTTTGTCCGCGCGCCGACTCGCGGTCGGCGTCCGAACGGGTGATGGAGCGGAAGAAGCGGCTCAGCAACGGGTCGCGCTTGGTGGCGTTCCCCGACTCGCTTCCCGCACTCGGACTCGCCTGCGGCTCCGCGTTCCCTCGGCGGGGCCGCGCCGGTTCCGCGGACGACGGCCATCCGTAGACTCCTCCAGAGAAGCCCGACTCGTCGCGCTGGTTCTTGCGATCCTGCTCTTCCTTGAATCCGTCCTGACCGATGGTCTTGGCTCTCCTCGCTTCCGGCGAGGGGATCGTGGTCGTCGGGTCGTAGCGAAGCTCGGACTGTGAGTCGCCCGGCGATGGACGCACGTAGATCCGCGCTCCTCCCTCGCCACGACTCACCGCTCCAGTCGCCTCGCCCGCCCCTGACGTCCGGGTGGCGGAGCCGCGCCTGGCCTCGCGGAACTCGCGATCGGGCGTCACTTCGGGATTCCAGATCACGGCCCGCCGGGCCTCCTCGACGGGCACATCGACCCGGCGACGATGGATGCTCGCGCGCCCGAGTTCCGATCGGTTCGCGAAAGACCAGCCCCTTCCAGCCGAAGCCTCGCCTCGCGGCACCGCGCGGCCGCCCGATCCGTAGCCAAAAGACCCCACCGGCCGGTCGTTGTAGCCGAGGGCGCACCAGCCGATGGTGTGGCTCCAGCTCCCGACGGGCGTCGACCAGCCCACCCAGGCGCCGGCGAAACCGG
>JAIBCN010000123.1 GCA_019694155.1 Vicinamibacteria bacterium
GTCCGGCCATGCTCGTCGTACACGTGGACGGCGCAGGCCAGACAGGGGTCGAAGGAATGAATGGTGCGCAGGATCTCCACCGGCTGCTTCGGATCGTGCACGGGCGTGCCGATGAGCGACTCCTCGTAGGCCGAGCGCTGGCCCTGCGCGTCACGGGGAGAGGCGTTCCAGGTGCTCGGCACCACGAGCTGGTAGTTGTCGATCTTCTGGTCCTTGATCACGATCCAGTGCGCGAGGGCGCCGCGCGGCGCCTCGGTGAGGCCGACACCCTTGGCTTCCGCAGGCCAGGTGGACGGCTCCCACTTCGAGTTGTCATGGGTGCGGGTCTCGCCGCTCTTGATGTTGGCGAGGAGCTGGCCGTAGAAGCCCTTCGCCCAGCGCGCGATGAGACGCGTCTCCAGACCGCGGGCCGCGGTTCGCCCGAGCGTCGAGAAGAGCGCGCCCACGGGGACGTTCAGAGCCTTGAGCGCGTCGTTCACGACCTCCTGGATTTCCTTGCTGCCGCTTGCATACCCCACGAGCAGCCGTGACAACGGCCCCACCTCCATCGCGTGGTTCTTCCAGCGCGGCGTCTTGAGCCACGAGTACTTGCCCTCGACGTTGAGCTGCTGATACGGGGGCTTCGGGCCCGTGTAGTTGAACTTCGTCTCGCCGACCCACGGGTGCTTGCCCGCCGCGTCACCGTCCGTGTACTCGTACCAGGAATGCGGGATGTACTCCTGCACCTGGCTCGGGTCCTTGCCGTCGATCTCGTGGACCTTGGAAAGGTCGCGATCGAGGATCACGCCGCGCGGGAACTTGAAGCTCTTGACGTCCGCGTAGCCGTTCGTCGGCAGGTCGCCGTAAGCCATGTAGTTCTTGAGACCGCCGCCGATCCCCGCCCAGTCTGTGTAGAAGGGGGCGATGGCCATGAGGTCGGGCAGGTAGACCTGTTCGACGAAGTCGGCTGCGTCGTTCAGAAGTTTTCCGACGTAGGCCAGTCGTTCGGCGTTGATGCCGTTCACGTCGTCGACGTTGAACGAGCAGGGCGCGCCGCCCACCAGGTAGTTCGGGTGCGGGTTCTTGCCTCCGAAGATGGCGTGGACCTTCACCAGTTCCTTCTGCCATTCGAGAGCTTCGAGATAGTGGGCGACGCCGATCAGGTTCACCTCGGGCGGCAGCTTGTAGGCGGGATGGCCCCAGTAGGCGTTGGCGAAGATGCCGAGCTGGCCGGATTCCACGAAGCCGGTGAGCCGGGTCTTGAGGTCGGAGAAATACCCGGGAGAACTCTTCGGCCAATGCGAGATCTTCTGGGCGAGTTCGGACGTCGCCTTGGGATCGGCCTTGAGGGCGCTCACGATGTCGACCCAGTCGAGGGCGTGCAGGTGGTAGAAGTGAACCACGTGGTCCTGCATGTACTGCGCGCAGAACATGAGGTTGCGCACGAGTTCCGCGGTGGGCGGCACCTTGATGCCGAGGGCGTCTTCAACCGAGCGCACCGACGCGAGCGCGTGCACCGTGGTGCATACGCCGCAGGCGCGTTCGGTGAAGGCCCACGCGTCGCGCGGGTCACGGCCCTTGAGGATCAGCTCGAAGCCGCGGACCATGGTGCCGGAAGAGAAGGCATCGACGATCTTTCCGTCCTTGATCTCGGCCTCGATGCGGAGATGGCCTTCGATGCGAGTGATGGGGTCGACGACGATCCGGTTGGACATTTACGCACCCGCCTTTCCGGACCCTTCGGTCCCTTCCGCGATGTCCTGCTTGATTCCCTTGCCCCGGCGCACGTTCGTCGCGACCGCGTGGGCGGCCACTCCGGCCGCGGTCACCGCGGTCGCCACCATGCCGATCCGGTCGGCGGTGGACTCGATACCGAAGCCGGGGAACGAGGGCAGGTGCTGGTAGAAGGGACCGTTGTCCCAGAACTTCTCTTCGCTGCACCCGATGCAGCCGTGGCCCGACTGGATCGGATACGACGTCCCGCCGTTCCAGCGCGTGACGCTGCACGCGTTGTAGGTCATCGGTCCGCGGCAGCCCATCTTGTACAGGCAATAGCCGCGGCGCGCGCCCTCGTCATCCCAGCTCTCGACGAACAGGCCGGCGTCGTAGCTCGCGCGGCGGACGCAAGTGTCGTGAACGCGCTTGGAGTAGAACGCCTTGGGCCGGCCGAGGGCGTCGAGTTGCGGGATGCGGTCGAAGGCGAGCACGTGCACGACCACCGCGGCCATGACGTCGCCGATGGGCGGGCATCCGGGGACTTTGATGATGGGCTTGCCGGAGACGATCTTGTGAAGCGGCGTGGCGCCCGTCGGGTTCGGGTTCGCAGCCTGGATGCAGCCGTTGCTGGCGCAGCTTCCCCACGCCACGAGGGCCTTGGCGCCCGCGGCGGCCTCCTTCACGATGTCCATGGCGCTGCGCCCGGCGATGCAGCAATACACGCCGTCAGCACCCGTCGGCACCGAGCCTTCGACCAGCATCAGGTACTGGCCCGGGTATTTCTCCATGGTCATCTTCGCCGCGGCCTCCGCCTGATCGCCGGCCGCGGCCTGCAGCGTCTGCGTGTAATCGAGCGAAATGTTGTCGAGAAGGATGTCCGCGACCAGGGGGTGGCTCGAGCGGATGAAGGACTCCGAGCAGCACGTGCATTCCTGGAAGTGGAACCACAGCACGGGAGGCCGGGGCTTGTGCTCGAGCGCCCAGGCGAGTTGTGGAAGCACCGTGGACTCGAGGCCCGCGGCCGCCGCCATCAGGGTGCAGAGCTTGTTGAAGTCGCGGCGGCTGTACCCGCGAATCTGCATGTCCTGCCAGACGGTGCGTGGTTGATTAGGCATCGCAAACCCTCCCTCAAGGTGAGGCCGCACGCCGCCGCTCGTTGCAACCCGTTCTGCCCGTACGAATACAGCGAACCAGTTTGCAGCGTAGGCACATGACCGGGGTCAGTCCAGAAAACAAATGCACTATCGGGCGATTCGTTTGCACTATGGATGAGGCATGCGCGGCGCGAGCCCCTTCTTGAGGGTGTTGTACGCTGGCCGTGGTCATGGGCAACACGCGATTGCGGGTCTACGTCCGCGGCGCCGTGCAGGGCGTCGGCTTCCGGCCCACCGTCTACCGCATCGC
Source organism: Vicinamibacteria bacterium (assembly GCA_019694155.1). Taxonomy (GTDB): domain Bacteria; phylum Acidobacteriota; class Vicinamibacteria; order Fen-336; family JAGNNV01; genus JAGNNV01. Next base: position 3,100 of record JAIBCN010000123.1, read on the forward strand.
CACGGAACTCGGACTGTCGGGGTGGGTCATTAACTCCCCGGCGGGAGTCGAGGTCGATCTCGAGGGCGCGGAGGGCGCGATCGCCCGGTTCGTCCCCACCCTGCTTGAAGAGAAGCCGCCCCGCGCCATCATTCAGGGTCTCGAGACCCGATCGCTCGATCCGCTCGGGCAGAACGGGTTCGAGGTGAGGGACACGCGTACCTCAGGTCCCGCGACCACTCTCGTGCAGCCCGACATCGCGGTCTGCGGCGATTGTCAGCGGGAGATGCTCGATCCTGCGGATCGGCGCTTCGGCTACCCGTTCATCAACTGCACGAACTGCGGCCCGCGATTCACCATCATCGAGTCGCTCCCCTACGACCGCGAGCGCACGACCATGGCCCGGTTCCCCATGTGCCCGGTATGCCGGGCGGAATACGAAGACCCGCGCGATCGCCGGTTTCATGCTCAGCCGAACGCGTGCCCGGAGTGCGGCCCGCAGCTCGCGCTCTGGGATCCTTCGGGGGCGGTTGTCGCCACACGCGCCGATGCCCTGACCGCGGCGGTCGATGCGATCCGGGCGGGCCGGATCGTCGCGGTGAAAGGGGTCGGCGGCTTCCACCTGATGTGCGACGCGCGAAGCGAAGCGTCGGTTTCCGAATTGCGGCGCCGCAAACGGCGGGAAGAGAAGCCATTCGCGCTCATGTTCCCCGATCCCGCCTCGGTCCGCGCGGCTTGCGATGTTCGACCGATCGAGGAGCAGCTTCTCACCTCGCCCGAAGCGCCGATCGTTCTCCTGCGCCGCCGTAGCACGCTCCTGGCGCCCGGTATCGCTCCGGGAAATCCATACCTTGGCGCTCTGCTCCCCTACGCGCCGCTGCACCACCTCATGATGCGCGCGCTCGGGTTTCCCGTGGTGGCGACGAGCGGCAACCTGACCGACGAACCCATCGTGACCGATGAGCGCGACGCCCTCGACCGGCTGGCGGGCATCGCCGATGTGCTCCTCATCCATGATCGACCTATCGCGCGCTATGCCGACGACTCGATCGCCCGCATCGTGGGCGGCCGGCCCATGCTGCTGCGTCGGGCTCGCGGGTACGCGCCCCTGCCACTCGCCACCGTCGAGTCCCGCGAGCCCATTCTCGCGGTGGGCGCGCACCTCAAGAACACCATCGGGTTCTCCGTGGATGGACAGCTGATGCTGTCACACCACCTCGGGGATCTCGAGACACCTCAGGCACTCGAGGGATTTCACGACGTCGTGGCGCGCTTGCCCGGTCTCTACGGCCTCGAGCCAGGCATCGTCGCGCATGATCTCCATCCGGACTACGCCTCCACTCAGCACGCGGAGACGCTGCGGGGCCGGCACGTCGGCGTGCAGCATCACGCGGCTCACGTCTTCGCCTGCATGGCGGACAACGAGCTCACCGGTGAAGTGCTCGGTGTGAGCTGGGACGGCACGGGCCTCGGCGCGGATGGAACCATCTGGGGCGGCGAGTTTCTGCGCGTCCGCGGCGGTGCGTTCCGTAGGGTCGCCCACCTCAGGACATTCCCTCTGGTTGGGGGCGACGCTGCGGCACGCGAGCCTCGACGCGCGGCGCTCGGACTCTTGTACGAAGCGGAAGGAGACGCGGTGTTCGAACGAGACGATTTCGAGGCGCGTCTCGGATACGGGGCCGGTGAACTGAGGGTGCTGCGAAGCGCGCTCACAACCGGCACGGGAGTGGCGCGAACCTCGAGCGCGGGGCGGCTCTTCGATGGAGTCGCCGGGCTCATCGGCCTTCGACAGCGCGCCGCGTTCGAAGGACAGGCGGCCATGGAGCTGGAGTTCGCCGCGACGGATGCGACCGACGTCGATGCCTACCCATTTGGCCTGGAAGGCGAGATCGTCGACTGGGCGCCCATGGTGGGGGCGATCGAGAGCGACCGGCGAAAGGGCGATGGCGTGCCCCGCATTGCCAGGCGCTTTCACAGCACACTCACGGAGATGATTGTGGCCGTGGCCATGCGCGAGGAGCTTCCGCGGGTTTGTCTGACCGGTGGCTGCTTTCAGAATGTCCTTCTGGCCGAGACCACCATCGAGGCATTGCGAGCGAAGGGCCTCACTCCCTACTGGCATCAGCGCGTCCCGCCAAACGACGGCGGCATCGCCCTCGGCCAGCTCGTGGCGGCGTCGAGTTCGCACCAGGGGATGTCGTCGCGACCTCTTGCGCAATCAGGAGACTCGTTGTAGCTTCCCGCGCATTCCGCGGTCGTCGCCTGCATTTTGATTCGTTCTTATGAAGAACTCTGCAGCGTACATTTCCAGGATCCCCGGCGTCTTCGCCCTTGCCTTTTGCGCCCTGTTTCTGTGCGGAGGTTCCGCGCCGGCCTTCGCCAGTACTCCTCCCATCATCACGCTTTCGGGCGGGCCGAGCTATAGCGCCTACTACGGTCTGGAGGTCGTCTTCGATGTGACCGCCACCACGGTCAATCCGGGCGCGGTCATCTCCACCATCTCCAGTTCGCCCCTGCCCCAGGGCTCGAGTCTGGCCCCAATCACCGGCGCTCCGTCACCGTCCTTCTCCGCCCGTTTCAAGTGGACGTCCCCCTTGTTCGCAAACAGCGTCAGCATCTGTTTCACCACCACCGACTCGGTGGGCGCCGCTGCCGCCACAAACTGCGCGAACATCAACATCCAGTTTTCACCATTGCTGCAGGTCTCGGGGACGCTCCGCGATTTCACTCCGAGCCATCCGGACTTCGCGCGTGCTCCCGGAGACGCCGGCGCATCCGTGGCCGCCCCCGTACTGGGCTTCGGTCGGAAGCCTGTCTACGCGCCTTCGGGACCACTCACCACCATCACCAACGGGACGACCTTCGCCGAGTGGTGGAACAACGGGCCGAGCAGCACCGCGGCCACGCTCGACCTGACCCTGACCAACGCCCTGCAGACGGACTCTCGCTCGTTCACCTACGAGTCGTCGGCGTTCCAACCCCTGACGTCGTCCGGGGTCCCAAGCACGCCGCCGAATGTGCCCCACAGCGCGTACTTCACCTTCGAAAGCCATGGGCAGGCCCCTTACCTGCCCGGGCAGATCCTCAGGTTCAAGTCCGCTGACGACCTTTGGGTCTTCATCAACGGACAGCTCGTGCTGGAAATGGCCGGTGTGCACTCGTCAACCACACAGACCGTCGACCTCGATGCGCGGGCGGCCGCCCTGGCCCTGGTCGCCAATGAGACGTTCCGGCTGGATCTCTTCTACGCTCACCGCGGCCTCGGCGACGCCGCGCTCACGATCCAGGTTCCTCAAGGCTTCACTTCCTACACCCCGTCCGGCGCGGACCTCTACCCCGGGCTGCCGACGCTCGCGAATCCGCTCGCTTCGCCGGTGGGAGCCACCACCGCCACTATCGGAGCCGAGGTCGTATCGCCCGGGGATGCCGGCTCCTTCGAACGCGGCGTCATTTACTCACCCACCGGCACGAATGCCAACCCCTTGCTCGGCGGCCTCGGCGTCATTCGGGTCCCGGTGGCGGGCACGACCGGCGCGTTCTCCTCGGGCCTCACGGGTCTCGCTCCGGGAACCGGATACGCCTGGAAGGCGTATGCGCAAAACGGGCTGGGTGTCACGTACGTGCCGGTTCAGGCGTTCACCACCGCCACCTGTCCCGCGATCACGCTGGGATCGCTCTCGGACACGCGCGTGAATCTCGCCTACACCGGCTCTGCGGCGGCCAGCGGAGGCAGCGCTCCCTACTCCTATGACGTCACCGCGGGATCTCTCCCCCCGGGCCTGACCCTGACTCCGAGCGGTCTGGCCGCGGGCGCACTCTCCGGCTCCTCGACGGCGGTGGGAAGCTACCCGTTCACCATCACCGCGACCGACGCCGCCGGCTGCGCCGGCAGCCGGAGTTACACACTGGTCGTGGGCTCCACCGTAACCGCGGGAAGCCTGGTGATCCGTGAATTCCGGCTGCGCGGTTCGAGCCCGGCGAACTCCGCGACCGACGAGTACATCGTCCTTCACAACACGACGGCGGCGGACATCACGGTCGCGTCCACCGACTCCGCGGGATTCGCGGTTGCGAGTTCGGACGCGACGGTGGTCTTCACCATCCCTAACGGCGCCGTCATCCCGGCACGAGGCCATTTCCTGGGAGCCAACAGCGTCGGCTTCAGCCTGGGCGTCGCTCCCGACGCAACCTGGACCACGGACATTGCCGACAGCCTCGGGCTCGCCTTGTTCGACAGCACGAACCTCGGGGGCGCCGCGGTGCTGGACGCCGTAGGAGTCGGGACCTCGGCCGCACCCTTCGCGGAGGGAACGCAGCTCGCGTCGTTGAGCACCCCGGGCGAGTACGCCTGGGTGCGCAAAGCGACGGGGACCGGGGTCCAGGACACCGGCAGCAGCAGCCTGGACTTCGTTCTCGTGTCCACGACCGGTGCGATCTTCGACGGTGTTCAGTCCATACTGGGCGCGCCCGCTCCGGGAAACAACGGAGTAGCGGACGCCATGAGCCGGGTGTCGATCACGCTGATCGAACCCAG
>JAIBCN010000249.1 GCA_019694155.1 Vicinamibacteria bacterium
CTTCAGCGCGCCGAGGGCGCTTCCTTCGCCGGTCTCCTGGCCGTGGTGCCACGGGCCCAGCACCAGGAAGACCTTGTCGTTCGCTGCGTCCTTGGGTTCGATCTGACGGTAGACGGCGGGCGCGCCATAGATGTCTTCCTGGTCCCAGAGGCTGTGCACGAGCATCACCGGGACCTTGAGGGGCTCGTTCGCGAGCAGGCGGTCGACCGCCTGGTCCCGCCAGAAGGAGTCGTAGCTCGGATGCTCGAGGACCTTCCTCCAGAAGCCCGTCTGTTCGAGACCTCGGCGTCTCCCAAGTTCGCCCGCCGAGCCCGCCTCCATGAACATGTCATAGTCGTCGTAGTGGGAGGACCACCATTTCTCCGAGCTGTCGCGCGTGGCCTGCTGCTCGTACATGTACGACATCATCTGCTGGCGGAAGGCTCCGTTGTGGAACCAGTCGTCGCCTCTCCAGCCGTCGACCATCGGGTTCATCGGCACGGATACCCTGAGGGCGGGATGAGGATTGACGAGCGCCATGAGAGGCAGGAAGCCGTCGTACGACACGCCCATGATGCCGACGCGGCCGTTGCTCTCCGGGACGTTCTTCACGAGCCAGTCGATGGTGTCCCAGGTGTCGGTGGCGTGATCCACCTTCGTCGGGTTCTGGGGACCGGACAAGGGACGATTCATCACGTAGTCGCCCTCGGAGCCGTGCTTGCCCCGGACGTCCTGCACCACCCGGATGAAACCGCCTTCGACGAAGACGTCGGAGGGGTTCGAGAGGATCGGCCCGAGGTGCGAACTCTTCGAACCGTTCGCGTAGCCGGCGGCGTTGTAGGGGGTGCGGGTGAGAAGCATGGGAGCGGCCTTGGCCCCCTTCGGGACCACGATCACCGTGAAGAGCCGGGTTCCGTCGCGCATGGGAATCATGGCCGTTCGCCGGACGTAGTCGAAGGCATCCGTGGCCTGGACGAACTTCACGGGCGTCTCGCTCGCCAAGGTGGGGACGGGACGGGCCGGCGCCGGCGATTGCGCGCGCGCGCCGCCGCCCGCGAAAACACCAAAGGTGATCAGGGCGAGCGTCAGGCTCAGCCGAAGACGATTCTCGGATTTCATTCGAGCTTCCCCCCAAGGGTCAAGGACTGAAGGCAGTCTAGCCTCGACGCCCCCAGCCGTGGCCGCGTCGGCCCGTCCGGCCTACGTCCGTTCGAGGATGGTCAGGGTCTCGATGTGGAAGGTGGTCGGGAACATGTCGAAAGCCTCGAGCGATACCGCCTTGTAGCCGAGCGTCGCGAAGCGGAGGAGGTCGCGAACCAGCGTGGCCGGGTCGCAGGACACATAGATGATCCGGCCCGGCCGGCCGGCCGCGATGGCGTCGAGTTCCAGCGGATCGAGGCCGCGCCGCGGGGGGTCGACGATGGCGGTCGCGCCCTTGAGGTGCAGGCCGGTGGCGAGGGCGGTGCCGACGCTCAGGGGCAGGCGCTCGAGTTTCACACCGTTGGCCTTGGCGTTGCGGCCGAGGTCGTCGAAGGCCACCGGGCTCCATTCGATGGCGGTCACGTCGCGGCCCTTCAGCGCGAGAGGCACCGAGAAGAGGCCGACGCCGCAGAAGAGATCGACGATGCGCGCACCGCCGTCGTCGTCGGCCGCCTTCATCACCGCGTCGAGGAGATGCCCGGTGACGAAGCGGTTTGCCTGGAAGAAGCTCATGACGTGGTGCCGGAGTGACACTCCACCCACGATGTTCTCCACCAGGGCGTCGCCGTAGATGGTCGACGCCTCGTTTCTCGAGGTCTTGAGCGCCAGGCCGCTCAGGTGAAGTTCGTGCGCATGCCGTCTCAGCACCGCGGTCAGGGACGGGTCGGATGCCGCGAGCACGAGGCTCGGGCCGGTGAACGACTCGGCGATCTCGACCGACCCCGCCTTCACCCCGCCTGCGCTCAAAGAGCGGACCACCAGGCCGATGAGCGCCCGCATGCGATCGGAGACTTGCAGGCAGGAGGCGGCCGGCACGACGCGATGAGACCGCTCTTCGAAGAAGCCCAGAGTGAATCCCTCATCGAGCCTCGCGCCGTGGAGTTCGACACGAGTCCGCCATCCGAATTCCCCGCCTGCCGTCCAGCGCGAGACGGGCAGGTCGAGGTGCGCGCGGCCGATCAGCTCTTCGAGCGCCTCCTTCTTGGCCTCTTCCTGGGCGGCGGGATCCGCGGTCTGATAGTGGCACCCGCCGCAGCGATCGGCCGCCGGGCAGGGAGCCTCGCGGCGGTGCGGGTGTGCGGCTTCCACGGCCGCTACTTCTCCGAAGAGAACGCCCTTGCGCCTCGATCGGATCGCCACCGCGACCTCTTCGCCCTTGAGAGCGTTGCGGGCGAACACCGTCTTGCCGTCGATCTGAAGAAGGCCATAGCCTCCGTTGACCGCGCGCAGGACCCGGCCCTTGAGGGTCTCCCCGTTCATTCGATTTCCGCGAGGAGAAGGCGGGGAAGGCCGAAGCGCTGCAGGATCTTTCGTCGCACGGATTCTCCGATCAGGGTTTCATAGACGCTGGCGGGCATCTTCGCCCGATACGCTGCGGTAGCCTCGCGGCTCGAGGTCTCGATTTCTCCGAGAGCCGACGGGCCAAGGGCGCGGGACGCGGCCGCCACCAGCCGATCCTCGATTGCGGCGAGGGCCTGGTCGGGCGTGATGCTCTTGTCCTCGCCCATGGCCCGGGCGATTTCGAGAAGGCCGCTCCTCGCTTCCGCGACGGCGTCCGCCATTTCGGGCTGAACGGGGAGGACGCCCACCCGGGCTTCGAGCGCTTCGAGCGCCCCGCCCAGTCCGCGTCGGCTCGGGCCCTCGGCCTGCAGGGCGCGGCGGTAGCGGTCCACCGCGGCCACGATCTCCGCCTCGCAGAACTTCAGCGACCGGATCTTCTGCTTTCGCGCGAAGGAGTGGGCGTGAGCGTCGAAAGCGTCGGTCAGGCCGCGCAGCACGACTCGCTTGGGCACGCCCTTCTTCCAGAGCTTCGCAAGGAAGACCCAGTCCGCGTTCGAGATGAAGAGCGGATCGCCACGCCGCTCCACGAAGGCGCGCTCGATGTCGCGGAAGTACGCGACCTCCGGTTCCCCGCTCGCAGCCTGGGTCACGATCGTGTCAGCCGGACCCGCCGGACTTCGCCGGAAACGAGCGAGCGGATCGCGCCCCCCTGGTCGCGCACGACGAGGTGCCCCTCGGGATTCACGTCGAGCAGGGTGACGCGACGCTCGGTCCCGCCGTCCACGAGTGCTGCCTCCTCGCCCCACCAGGGAACGGAGACCGCTTTCCACCCCGCCACCACTTCTGCGGCGGGCGGTTTGTTTCTCACGAGGCCCATGACACGCGCGGTGATGTCGGCCACCAGCTTCGGGCGGCTCACCTCGATTCCGTGGCTCCTGAGCGTTGTCGCGCCCTGAAGAGCCGAGGCATCGATCGAGTCCGGCTCCACGTTGATGCCGATGCCGATGAACACGCGGGCCGCGTTCCCGAGCAGGCTCGATTCGCAGAGGATGCCGCACACCTTCGCCTCTCCGATCAGCACGTCGTTCGGCCATTTCACGAGCGCCGGGGCTCCCATCTCCCGCAGCACGCCCGCCACCGCGGCCCCCGCGCCGAGAGGCAGGACACCAAGCACGGAGGCGGGGACGCCGGGGATGGTGATGGTGAGTGCGACCGAGCCCACGGGAGAGAACCATGCGTTCGAGCCGCGGCCCCTGCCCTTTGTCTGCGTCTCCGCCACCACGATGGCCGCCGCGGATTCGATCAGCGGCAGGCCACGGCCCGCGATCTCCCGGGCATCGTCGTTCGTGGAGCCCGTGCTTCGCCGGTGGAAGACCGTGACTTCGGGCAGGCCGGCCGCGGCCAGGGCTCGTTCGTAGTCAGCGGGACCGAAGGTCAACGGCGACCCGCGGGGCTCACGCCTTTTCCGGGACGGGAGCGAGGTCGATTTCCTTGACGAGCGCGCCAAGGTCGAAGCCGGGTTCGTCGGCCGCGGCGAGCTTCTTCAGGCTCAGGACACGGGTGGCGGCCAGTATGTCGGCTTCGGCCTTCGCGAACAGGTCGAGCGTCTTCGGGGGCGCCGCGATGGTCAGAGAGGCCACGTGGCGGCCCACCGTGCCGCCTGCGAGGGTCTTGGCGCGGTTGATGGCGCCGAGCGCGCCTTTGGCGAGTTCGTAAACCTCGGCGTGCGCGGCCGACGTTCCCATAGAGGCCATCTCGCTCGTCGAAGGCCAGGCCGCGAGATGCACGGACTTCTTCGAGGCGCCGGCGAAGTCCCAGCTCCAGGCCTCTTCCGTGACGTAGGGCAGATAGGGAGCGAGGAGGCGAAGGAGCACGTTCAGCCCCTGCCGAAGCGCGGCCACCGCGGAGGCGCGGCCCGCGGGGTCGGACTCGCTTCGGGCGCGTCCCTTCACGAGTTCGAGGTAGGAGTCGGTGAAGCTGTCCCAGAAGAACCGTTCGATGGTGTCGAGCGCGCCCGCGTAGTCCATAGCGTCGAGCGAGGCCGTCGCGCTCTCCACCGCCCCCTGGAGCTGGTGCAGGAACCCCAGATCGAGAGGATGGGTGATCGGGCCCTCGGGTGCTTCCTGCCCGAGCACGTAGCGGGTCGCGTTGTAGACCTTCACCACCAGGCGGCGGCCCACCTTGAGCACCTTTTCGTCGAACGCGGTATCGACCCCAAGCCGAGCGGCGAGGGACCAGTAGCGCACCGCATCCGATCCGTACTGATCGAGGAGGTGCATGGGCGTCACCACGTTGCCCTTGCTCTTCGACATTTTCTTGCGGTCCGGATCGAGCACCCATCCCGAGATGGCGACGCGCTTCCAGGGGACCGTGCCCTCGTGGAGCCACGCCTTGGCGATCGTATAGAACGCCCAGGTGCGGATGATCTCGTGGCTCTGCGGGCGCACGTCCATGGGGAAGAGCTTCCTGTGCCGGGCCGGATTCAGCGTCCACCCGCTCGCGATCTGCGGGGAGAGGGAACTCGTGAACCAGGTGTCGAACACGTCCTGGTCGGCGGTGAAGCCGTTCGGCCGGTCGCGCTGGGCCTCGTCGAAGCCTTCGGGAGCGTCCACCGTCGGATCGACGGGCAGGCGGGAGGCGTCGGGAACGAGGGGTGCGTTGAAGTCCGTGGCGCCGTGTGCGTCGAGCCGGTACCAGACGGGAATGGGCACGCCGAAGTAGCGCTGCCGCGAGACGCACCAGTCGATCTGGAGGTTCTCGGTCCAGTTTCGGAAGCGCAGGCGCATGAAGTCCGGATGCCACTCCATCGAATCGCCCATTTCGATCAGCTTGTCGCGCTGATTCATCAGGCGGACGAACCACTGGCGCGAGGACACGAATTCCAGCGGACGGTCGCCCTTCTCGAAGAACTTCACCGCGTGCTCGAGCGGTTCGGGCTCGCCCAGAAGCGGGGCGGCGCCGTTTCGGTCGGCCGAACCGTTCGGGTCGCGCAGCGCCTCCACGATGAGCCGTCGCGACTCGGACATCGACTTTCCGAGAATGGTTGCGTAGACCGCGTTCGCCGCCGCCGCGTCCGTGGAGGGGAACCCATCGGTGCCGAACTCCACCGCCGTCATGCGGCCGTCCCGGCCCACCGTCTGGCGCAGAGGCAGCTTCTCCTCACGCCACCACTGCACGTCGGTGGCGTCGCCGAAGGTGCAGACCATCAGGATGCCCGTGCCCTTGGCGGGATCAACGAGGGGCGAGGCGAAGATGGGCACGGGGACGCGGAAGAGCGGTGTGATGGCGTTCCTTCCAATGAGTCCCTTGTACCGCTCGTCGTCCGGGTGGGTGGCCACGGCCACGCAGGCGGGGAGCAGTTCGGGCCGGGTGGTCGCGATGGTGAACTCGCCGCCGCCCTCCACCGCGAAACGGATCTTGTGGAACGCGCCCTTCACGGGGCGATCTTCGACCTCGGCCTGGGCCACCGCGGTCTTGAAATCGACGTCCCACATGGTGGGCGCCTCCACCGTATAGACGTGCTTCTTCTCGAAGAGGTCGAGGAACGACAGCTGAGCGATCCGCCGGGAGTGCTCGCTGATCGTGGAGTATTCCTGAGACCAGTCCACGGACAGGCCAAGCCGCTGCCACAGCGCCTTGAACGCCTTCTCGTCCTCGGCGGTGAGGCGAACACACAGGTCGATGAAGGCGCCGCGCTGGAGCTTTCGGGGAGGGAGTTTTCGCGCGGCGTCGTCCGCCTGCTCGAGCTTCGAGACATCGAAGGGTTCCGCGCCGGGCTCGCATCGGACGTGGAAGTAGTTCTGCACCCGGCGCTCGGTGGGGAGGCCGTTGTCGTCCCAGCCCATCGGGTAGAAGACATTGCGGCCGCGCATGCGTTGATAGCGCGCGATGACGTCCGTCTGGGTGTAGCTGAAGACGTGACCCACGTGGAGCGAACCGGAGACGGTGGGCGGCGGGGTGTCGATCACGTACGCCGGGGCTTCCGACTCCTCGGAGTAGCGATAGGTGGAAGCGTCTTCCCACGCCTTCGACCACTTCTCTTCGGCTTCCTTCGACTCGAACTGGGAAGGCACGGAATCGGGATTGAAACGGCTCAATGGAACCTCTCTCGCTTCTCAAAAAAACAGGCGGCGCGGCCCTCGCAGGCCACGACTCGCGCGCGACAACCCGGGTGCGACGACGGCTCGACCGGACTGCCTCCTAAGAATCAGTCGCGCTCGGATTCGGCGCGCGCCTTGATCTTCTCGATCTCGGCCCGGATCAGCTTCTCGGCGAGACCGGGGATGACGTCCCAGGCGATCTCGCGGATGACGCGCTCGGAGACCTGCGAGATGACGCGCTGCGCGATCTGCTGGACCATGTCGACGGGCACCGCGACCTCCGCGGAAGGCACGGCTGCCGCGGCGGGAACGGCGGCGGCCTCGGGTGCCGGAGGAGCCTCGGTGGGTTCGCCCAGACCCTCGAAAGCTCCGGCCTCCGCGGACGGCGCGGGGGCAGGAGACGGCGCCGGGGCGGCCTGAATCTCGGCGGGTGGTTCAGGCTCCGGCTCCGGAAGGGGAGCGGGCGCCGTCGCGGCGGGCGCCACCGGAGGAACGGGCTCCGGGGTCGGCAGCTCGGCCGGGAGGGTCATCGCCTCGGGTTCGGTGAGAGGAGTTGTCTCCGCCGTTTGCGCGACCGGAGTATCCAGTTCTTCCGGATCGAACTCGTGGACGCCCGAGAACTCATGCACGACCGCGGGAGCAGGAGGCGCCGGCGGGATGGGCGGCAGCGTCGGGGGCAGCGTCGGCGGCAAGGCGCTCGGGAGTTCGGGAGTCGCCGGGGCCTCGGGCGCCTCGGGCTCGGCTTCGAACTCCATCGGCTCCTCGGCGGCAGGCGCGGGCGCCAGTGATGGCGGGGCCGGCATGGGCAGCGGAGGCGCTTCGAACTCTCCGGTGGCGGCCACCGGTTGAATCTCGTCGATGGCCTCGATCTCCTCGACCGGGGGAGCCGCATCCTCGGCCGTCATTTCCACGGCGTTCTCCGCGGCTTCGGCGGGCGCGTCCGCATCGAGCGGACCGTGGAGCGTCTCCGCGAAGTCCGCGGGCTCCTCGCCGGTGAGGACGTCGGGCTCCGCGGGGGCGAAGACGGGAGCGTCGAGAGAGAGGCT
>JAIBCN010000101.1 GCA_019694155.1 Vicinamibacteria bacterium
CGCGCCGCGCTCGATCCCCAGGTGCGTCTGCACTGGTCGGTATCGCCCGGTTCTCTCATCGATTTCCTCCTGCCGTTGAGCGGCGCTTCCCAGGCCCTCGCGAACCACGCCGACTACGAGGAAAGATCCCGCATCGTGCCCTGGCTGTACCTGGGCGCCTCCACCCTCCCCCTCCTTGTCCTGGGCGTCCGTCGCGCGCCGCGAGGGGCGCTCGCGCTTTTGATAGCGATCCTGGTGAGCCTGGGCCGGCACACGCCGTTGGCCTCCTGGCTTTCCCAGCTTCCGATCATCGCCTCCTTCCGATTCCCGGCAAAGGTGCTCTGGCTCGTTTCGGGCTTCTGGGCCGTGCTCACCGCCATCGGCTTCGTCGAACTGCGGCGGCGGACCCGCCGAGGGGGTACGCCGGCCCTGGTGCTGGGCCTGGTGCTGCTTGGCCTGGGCCTTCTCTCCTGGGCCATCAACCCCGCGGCGGCAACCGATCATCCGGACTGGCGGCAGATCGCGAGGGTTCTGCCCTGGGCGCCGCTCATGCTCGGGGGGATGCTCCTCGCGACCGGCCTTGGACGTCCGGGATTGGCGAGCCTCGTAGTGATCATCGACCTGGTGGGCCTTGGCCAGACTTACAACTCCTATTCGTCCGGCGCGATGTTCAGGATGCGGCCCAGTATCGTCGACGAGCTGCGACGACAAGGCGCCAGCCGCATCTATGTCCTTCAGTCTTCGCGGGGGGAGAGCCGGTCATGGAGAACTCCTGGCAACTGGTCTGATGAGGAGGCCTACTATTTCGGAGAAAGCCAGTTTCTGCTGCCTCCACAGGCCATGCGCTGGTCAATCCGGGGCAGCTACGATTCGGACTTCACGGGCCTTGCCCGGCACGATTTCTCGGTCCTGTGTTCGATGGCGGTCGGGGCGGAGGGCATGGTCGAACCGGTGCTGCGCCTCGGGGGCGTGACCCACGCCATCCGCTTCCCTGGAGCTCGGCCCCCGGAGTTTCCCGTGGTCGCGAAGGTCCAGACATTTCACGACCTGAATCCTCTGGTGCTCCGCGTCCCCGATCCGCTGCCTCCGGCCTACGTCGTGCACCGGATCAGAGGGGAGAGCACCTCCGCCCTGGCCGCGCGGGCGCTCGTCGACCCGGGCTTCGACCCGAGGAGCGAGATCGTCCGGGTGGGGCGCACGCGGACCCTCGGTCCGGGGGACGTCGCTGCTTCGGATGCCCAGATCGAGTTCGGGCCCGGCAGTCGCGAGGTCGTCCGAGCGCGGCTCTCCCACCCGGGCACCCTGGTCGTCCTGAACGCGTACTCCGAAGGGTGGCGCGCGCTCGTGGACGGCAAGCCCACCGAAGTGCAGGCTGCGAACCTGATCTTCCAGTCCGTGGATCTGGAGCCGGGCGAACACCGGGTCGAGTTCGAGTATCAGACGCCCGGCCTCATGGCGGGCTTGTGGCTCTCCGCACTCGCCTGGGGATGGATGGCATACATGCTGACCGGGCCGCGCCCCGCCAAAAAGGCCTAGACTCGGCCGGCCCTCTGTCGGGCCTCACCCCAAGGAGATTCACGTGCGTCGAGTTGCCTCTTCATTTCTGGTCGCCGCTCTCGCCCTCACGGGCCCTGCCTGGGCGCAGGCGAAGAAGACGGGATCGAAAACCGTCGAAGCCCCGATTCCCGCGTGGCTCGTCCCCTATCGCCCGGTCGCCGAGAGGATCCTCGCGACCACCAGGGACGCGGGCGGCAACTTCGCCTGGGACCGGCTCGCCTTCATGACCGATACGTTCGGCCCGCGCCTTTCGGGTTCCGCCAATCTCGACGCCACCCTGCGCTGGGCCGAGGCCGAGATGAAGAAGGACGGGCTCGAGAACGTGCGCCTGGAACCGGTGATGGTGCCGCAGTGGATCCGCGGCGACGAGAGCCTGGAGATTCTCGAGCCCTTCCCGAACAAAGTTCCGATCCTCGGCCTCGGAGGCAGCGTCAGCACCCGCGCGGAAGGTGTGGTCGGCGAGCTGATGATCGTGAAGAGCTTCGATGAACTCACCGCGCGCAAGGACGAGGCGCGGGGACGGATCGTCCTCTTCAATGTCGTGTACACCAACTACGGCGAGACTGTTCGCTATCGCGGGGGCGGGGCCTCCGCGGCGGCCAGGGTGGGGGCTCTCGCGGCGCTGGTGCGCGCGGTCGGCCCTCCGGGGATGAGGACGCCGCACACGGGCGGCATGCGCTACGAGGAAGGAATCCCGAAGATTCCCACCGCCGCCATACCGACGGAGGACGCCGATCGCTTCGAGCGTATGGCGAAGCGCGGCCAGAAGATCACCCTGCGCCTCAGGATGGACGCTCACTTCCTCGACGACGCGCCCTCCGCCAACGTGGTGGGCGAGATCCGCGGCACGGAGAAGCCCGACGAAATCGTCCTCGTGGGCGGCCACATCGACTCGTGGGATCCGGGAACCGGGGCCATGGACGATGGCGGCGGTTGCGTGGTGACCTGGGAGGCCCTCCGCCTTCTCAAGACCCTCGGGCTCAAGCCGAAGCGGACGATTCGCGTGGTGCTCTTCACCAACGAGGAGAATGGCGGCGCGGGCGGCAATGGGTATCGCGACGCTCACAAGGCGGAACTCGAGAAGCACGTCCTGGCCCTGGAGTCCGACTCGGGCGTGTTCCGTCCGCGGGGCTTCGGCTTCACCGGTTCGGACGCGGCCAGAAAGACGCTCACGGAGATCGCCTCCCTCCTCAAGCCTCTGGGCGCCGACGCTATCGCGGCGCAGGGCGGCGGCGCGGATATCGGCCCGGCGGTGGCGGCCGGGAAGATCCCTTCCGCGAGCCTTGAGGTGGAGGGTTCGAAGTACTTCCTCCTGCACCACACGCCCGCCGATACGGTCGACAAGCTCGACCCGAAAGACCTCGCCGACAACGCGGCCGCCATTGCTTTCCTCGCCTACGTGGTCGCCGATCTGCCGGCACCCCTTCCCCGCCCCTGAGGCGGGCGCACCGAGGACTCATCCCAAGCCGGCTCGTTCGGTCAAACTAAAGGCATGACCGATCGCACCATCGAGAAAATCGTCCGCGCCGTGGCGACCTCCGACGGCGCCGGCGTGCGCCTCAGCCGGGCCATCGCGAACGCGGAACTCGACCACCTCGACCCGTTTCTGCTCCTCGACGAGTTTCGATCCGACGACCCCGGGGACTACATCGCCGGCTTCCCCGACCATCCTCACCGCGGCTTCGAGACCGTGACCTACATGCTGGCGGGAAAGATGGAACACGCGGATCACGCGGGCAACCGCGGTCTTCTGACCGGAGGCGGCGCGCAGTGGATGACCGCCGGCCGCGGCATCATTCACTCCGAGACGCCGAAGCAGGACGACGGACTGATGTGGGGCTTCCAGCTCTGGGTCAATCTCCCCGCGAAGAGCAAGATGACGGCCCCGCGGTACCAGGACATCGACCCCTCCGCGATTCCCGAGGTGAAGATCGAGGGAGGCACGGTTCGGGTGATCGCAGGGACGTTCAGGGGGGCGACCGGCCCGGTTCAAGGCATCGTCACCGATCCCGTCTATCTCGATGTCCGACTCGAAGCATCGGGAGGGTTCGAAACCCGGATCCCGGAGGAGCACACCGCCTTCCTCTACGCCTACCAGGGAAACGGCGGCGTGGGCGGGACTTCGCTCGGAACGAAGTCTCTCGCCGTCCTCTCGAAGGGAGAGCGAATCGTGGCGAACGCCGGGGATTCCGGCTTCCGTTTTCTCTGCGTCGCGGCGCGGCCGCTGAACGAACCCATCGCTCGCTATGGTCCGTTCGTCATGAACACCCGCGAGGAGATCCACCAGGCCTTCGAAGACTTCCGGAACGGCCGGTTCGCATGAACGAAACTCCCGTCCCTCGCCCTCCCGAACGCCGGGGCCGCGGGAGCGGGTGGGCCATCGCGATGGTGCTCCTCACCATCGCCTGCCTCGTTCTCCCCATCGTCCTCATCCGCTCGGCCATGACCCGGGTGCGCAGCCTCGGAGGAACGGCGGAAAGCGCCCTCATCGCGGTCCGGCACATAGCCGATGGATTTCGGACCG
Organism: Vicinamibacteria bacterium; assembly: GCA_019694155.1. Lineage (GTDB taxonomy): Bacteria > Acidobacteriota > Vicinamibacteria > Fen-336 > JAGNNV01 > JAGNNV01. The sequence goes on from JAIBCN010000101.1 coordinate 4,061, forward strand.
GCGAGGTGGAGACGACGCTGCGCAGCTATGGCGCCGAAGTGCACGGCGCCTCGCGCTTCCAGTTCGCGGAACTCAAGCAGCTCGAGTCCTTCGAGAGAAAGGACTCGACGTCCCTGGCATGGGGAGCCATTCCTCTTCCCGACGTCGTGGTCGAGGCGCGGGGCGCCGTCGTCTACACGTACGTCCTCGATCTCCAGAAGCGCTGGGACCTGAGGCTCACCGATCGTACCGTCGATGTCCTGGCCCCCGCCCCCGAATTCTCGACGCCCGCGCTCGATCCCTCGACCCTCGTCTTCGAAACGAAGCAGGGCTCGGTGCTGCGCGATGAGGAGTCGGTGCGGAAAGCTCTGCAGACCGGGCTCAGCGCCCTGCTCGCCGAGCGCGCGAAGGCCCACCTCCCGCTCGTCCGCGAGACCGGAAGGAAAGCTACGGAGACCTTCGTCCGGAACTTCCTGCTTTCACGGTACGACGACGCGGCGGGGATGACGGTGCGCGTCCGCTTCGCGGATGAGGCGCCGACCGCGCCCTCCGTCGCTCCCCTGTCGATCCGTCAGTGAATCTGCTCTGACCTTCCGAACGCGGTGGCGGCGCCGAGGCCGAGCCGCTCCATCGACGCGTCCCACAAATCGGCCGCGGCATGGGTGAAGGCGAGATCCGGGTCGTAGCCGAGGACGAACCACCAGCCGTCGGTGATCTCGCGATCGAGCTGCTTGGCGCCCCAGCCCGCATAACCGATGACGAGGATGGCCTCGGCCACGTCACCGTCCGGAGGTTCGGAGAAGGCGATGGGCAGGATATTGGCGTTCCCGCAGGCGAAGAGGCCCGGAGCGACTTCCGTCGCGTCTTCACTGAGCGGGTCGCGAAGGAGCACGGTGAGGCCGGTGGCGCCCACCGGTCCGCCGAGACGGAGAGGCGTATCGGGATGAAGTCCTGAAGCGAGACGGTCGGGAAGAACATCCTGAACGCTCACATCCAGAACGCGGTTCACGACCCAGCCCAGGGCGCCGGTCTTGTCGTGATGACCGATCACCATGACGGTCCGCGCGAACTTCGGATCATTCATGAGGGGCGAAGCCACGAGCATGTACGGTGCTGCGAGATCGGAACTCTTCATGACGTGAAGGAGCGTACACCGAAAGAGGCGGGAATCAAGACCCGGCCGCGCTCGTGGTCTTAAGATCGCAGGTGCAATGAACAAGATCATCGCCTCCGCTCGAGACGCCGTCCGAGACATCCCCGACGGCGCCACCATCTTCCTGTCGGGGTTCGGTTTGTGCGGCCTGCCGGAGAACCTCATCCAGGCGGTCAGGGAAAAGGGGCCGAAGAACCTGACCCTGGGCAGCAACAACGCAGGCACGTCCGACTTCGGAATCACCTTCCTGCTCGAGGCCGGCCTCGTGAAGAAGATGATCTCGACCTACGTGGGCGAGAACAAGGTCTTCGAGCGGATGGCTCTCGACGGCTCGCTCGAAGTCGAGCTCGTGCCCCAGGGCACCTTCTCCGAGCGCCTGCGCGCGGGCGGCGCGGGCGTGCCCGCCTTCTTCACCCCCACCGGCTACGGCACGCTCATAGCCGAGGGCAAAGAGGTGCGCTGGTTCAACGGGCGGCCGCACATACTCGAGAACGCGCTGCGCGCCGACTTCGCCCTCATCAAGGCCTGGAAGGCGGATACCGAGGGCAATCTCATCTATCGCAAGACCGCGCGAAATTTCGCGCCCATGATGGCCATGGCCGCGAAGATCACCATCGCGGAGGTCGAGGAGATCGTGCCCGCAGGAGCCCTCGATCCCGACGCCATCGTTACCCCGGGCATCTTCGTCCAGCGCGTGATCAAGGGGGAGCGCTACGAGAAGCGGATCGAGAAGCGCACGGTTCTCGGGCAGGGCGCCATTGAAATCGACGCGGTCCGCGAGCGGATCGCGCGGCGCGCCGCCCTCGAGATGCAGGACGGCTTCTACGTGAACCTCGGCATCGGCATGCCGACCCTCTCCTCCAACTACGTTCCCAAAGGGGTGAGCGTGGTTCTCCACTCGGAGAACGGGATGCTCGGGGTGGGCCCCTACCCCGCGTCGGGGACGGAGGACGCGGATCTCATCAACGCGAGCAAGGAGACGGTGACTGAAGTGCCGGGCACGTCCTACTTCTCGAGCGCCGACTCCTTCGCGATGGTGCGCGGCGGCCACGTCGACCTCACCATTCTCGGCGCGCTCCAGGTGGATCGGGAAGGCAATCTCGCGAACTGGATGATCCCGGGCAAGATGATGAAGGGCATGGGCGGGGCCATGGACCTCGTCGCGGGAGCGAAGCGTGTGGTCATCACCATGGAGCACACCGCAAAGGGGGCGCACAAGATCGTGGAGCAGTGCACTCTTCCCCTCACCGGACGGCGATGCGTGAACGTCATCATCACCGAACTGGGAGTGATGGAAGTCGAGAAGGCCGGCCTGAGGCTCATCGAGATCGCGAATGGGGTGTCGATCGAAGAGGTGCGGAAGGCCACGGGGACGAAGCTTCTCGTGGACGAAGCCACGCTCAAGCCGATGCGCCAGTGACGGGCGCCTAACCCAGCGAGGCGAGCGCGGGGAACATCCTCGTGAACCACTGGGCTATGGCGCTCAGGCGGTCGGTGACGAGGAGCAGGCCAACCCCGATCAGGAGGACGCCGGACACGATTTCCACCTTCCGCATCTGGGTCTTGATCCGCGCCGAAGCGGCGAAGAACCAGTTCACGGCCAGGCCGGCCGCGATGAACGGAATGCCGAGACCGGCGGAGTAGGCGGAGAGCAGGATCACCCCCTGGGTGACGGTCTCCTGCTGCGACGCGTAGAGGAGGATGCCTGCCAGAATCGGCCCGATGCAAGGCGTCCAGCCGAAGGCGAAGGCGATGCCCACCACGTAGGCCCCGAGAAGGCCCAGGGGCTTCTGCTTCACCTCGGCCCGCATTTCACCCAGGAGCCACTTGATCCGGAAAATTCCCATCATGTGCAGGCCGAGCACGATGATGACCGCGCCTCCCACCATGCCGAGCAATTTCTTGTACTGTTGGAGGTAGTAGCCAACCATGGTGGCGGCGGCTCCGAGGAGCACGAAAACCGTGGAAAAGCCGAGTACGAAGAAGAGCGAGGTGATGGCCACCCGCCTCGCCTGATCCCTGGGAGTCTCCTGATTTTTGAACTTCGAGACGTTGATGCCGCTGATGAAGGAGAGATATCCGGGGACGATGGGGAGGACGCAGGGGGAGATGAAAGAAACGATTCCCGCTATGAATGCGGTAAATAGGGAGACGGATTCATTCATGGCGGTCTATTTGTCCTCGAGGAGCGGCGAGAGATGGCGCGGCGTCACGCGCCGGATTGGGTTCTTTGCCGCCCTCACGCTGGGGATGTTAGCGAGCGGGTCCGCTCAGACCGCAATCGACCCGTCCTTCACCGAAGCCCTGCGCGCCTTCGAGGCGGCGCTCCGCCAGAAGGACATGGACAAGGTCGTTTCCGCCTTCCGCTTCGCGAGTGCCGAGGAAAAGGCCGCCCAGGAAACCGAACTCCGCGGAGTCTTCTCCGCGAACGAGGTCGCGTTCACGTCCGACACGCCCGCGGCGAGCGCCAGTGGTCAGACGGTGGCGGTCATCGGAAACCTGAGCCAGATATCGGAGCCGCGCGGTTCGGTGGAACAGTGGAGTCTGCGCTGGGAGCGCACCGCGGAAGGGTGGAGGATCGTCTCGAAGGAGAGCTTCGGCGGGATCGACGGACTCATTCACCTCAACCTGCAGTCCGCGGGCTTCGTGGCGGCGGGTCAGACCATCGAACTCGAGGATTTCACATTGAAGATGGTCGAGGGTACCTTCTTCCTGAATACCCAGGAGGCGGGCCCCACCGCTCTCGTGTTCGTGGGCAAGGGGCGGGTCCTCTTCAAGCCGCGGCCCGAAACCGAGCGCGGCCAGATGAAGATCTTCGCGAAGAGCGAAGTCCTTGATGACGAAGTGTCGCGAGCCTTCCTGAGGATCCACCCCGCGGACCTCTACCGCACTCTCAAGCCCGGGTCCTTCGTGGACGACCCCGCGAGTCCATCCAGGCTCGCGCGGGCCACCGAGTACTTCGAACGGCACAAGACGGACTCCTTCGTCCTAGACGCGGCGGTGGCCGGCGCGCCCTGGTGGCTGCTCCCGGGTCTCGGGGACGCCTCCATCGCCTTCGAGACCCGGAGATTCGGCTCCCTCACCCTGTCCCTGAGCTCCTTCGAAGCGGAAGGCGTCAGCCTGTTCAACCGGTCGACCCAGCGACAGATTTCCGCCTATCCGCGAGAGAGCGCTCTCGGCCAGCCGGTGGACGACGATTCATCGTTCGACGTGATCCACCACGATCTTTCACTCTCCCTCAATCCCGAGACCTACGACCTCACCGGCCGGGACACCATCGCCATCGACGTGAGATCGCCGGTGCCGTCCTTCCGGTTCCGCCTCGACGACGATCTCCAGGTGCGCTCCGTCCGCTCGAGGGAAGGCGGCCGGCATCTCTTCTTCCGCGTACGGAACCAGAACAGCGTCCTCGTCTCCATGGGCCAGCTGCACGACCGGGTGGGCCGGCTCAATCTCACGGTGGACTACATCGGGCGCCTGCCCGCGGGCACGATCGAGAGCGAGATCCTGAACCTCGACCAGGATGTCTCGAGCGAAGAAACGCCGTTCTTCATCGACCCCGCGCTCATCTACTCGAAGCGACGCTCCTTCTATCCCCAGATGGGGGAGGAGGACTATTCGACCTCCACCCTCAAGGTCACCGTCCCCGCAGACTGGACCGTGGTCTCGGGCGGCACGCGCAGCGAGACGACGGAACAGGCCACCCGCATCGTCACCCACGAGCAGGCTCAGACGGCGAAGTACATCGCGTTCATTGCCGCGCGGCTCCAGCCCATCGCGGATGAAAAAGCGGAGACCCTCTCCTTCAATGCCTGGTCACAGGCGCGGTCCCGGCGCGACGGTGCCCGTTCGGTGGGCTGGCTGAAATCCGCCGCTGTCTTCTACACGAGCCTCTTCGGCCCCATTCCGTATTCGCCCGTCAACCTGGCCCTCGTGGAGGCTGCGGTTCCCGGAGGACATTCCCCGCCCGGCCTCGTGATCGTTCAGCAGCGCCCGGCCCTGATGGGCGGCCATCTCAAGGACGACCCTGCGACCTTCTACGAGATCCCCGGTTTCTTCCTCGCCCATGAGCTGGCCCATCAGTGGTGGGGCCAGGGGGTAACGCCGCGTTCCTACCGGGATCGCTGGGTCTCGGAAGGCTTCGCGCAGTATGCGGCCGCGTTGTGGACCCGCGAGTCGCAGGGCGAGGAGGCCTTCAATCGCGTTCTGAGAAAGATGGTCACATGGTCCCGCCGCCTCACCACGGCCGGGCCGGTGGATCTCGGAAATCGCGTCGGGCACATCCAGAACAACGCCCAGGCCCACCGGGCCGTGGTGTACGACAAGGGTGCGCTGGTTCTCGACATGGTGCGCCGCCTGATCGGCGACGCAGCGTTCCGGAAGAGCCTCACCCGCCTGCAGAAGGAGCATCGGTTCGAGCGGATCGACTCGGAGATGGTGCGCCAGGCCTTCGAGGCGGAGTCGAAGGAAGATCTCAACGGCTTGTGGGAGATCTTCGTCCGGAACACCACTCTGCCCACCATACGCGTGGAATCCGGCGGCGCCGGGCCGGAGATCGTGGTGGACGGGTACAGCGGCCCCCTGCCCGTGGAGGTCAAGGTCGGCGAGCAGCGCCTCAACCTGATCGTAAAAGGCCGCCTGCGGGTTCCAGGCGCGACCGCGGGCGCCCGCGTGCAGCTGGACCCCGACGACATCGGCCTGGCGAACGTCTCCCGCTAGCGCGACAGTCGGGCGAGGCCGCGATCGGCGAACCCGATCAGGTCCCCGCGGTTCAGCAGAAGAGCGGACTCCCGAAGACCCCGGTAGGCGTCGAGATTCGACGGATCGAGATCGACGGCGTCCTTGAACAGGCGCGCCGCCGCGGAAGCGTTCCCCCGCTGAAGCTCGAACACCCCGAAGTTGCTGCGGGACGCCGAGGCCTCGGGCGCGGCCGCGATGAGTCGAAGGAAAGCATTCCGGGCCTCGGCGAGCCGGCCGAGCTGCGCGAGGGACAGGGCCCGCACCTCCAGGGCTCGCGATTCCAAAGGATCGATCCCGAGCGCGCCTTCGGCGAGGCGGAAAGCGGGCTCGAGCCGGTTGTCCTTCAGTTCGGCCTCGGCGGCCAGGCCAAGGGCCTCGGCATCCCGCGGGTTCAGGACGAGGGCGCGTCCGATCAGCTTGCGCATGGGCTGGAGATTCCCCGCGGCGGACTGGATTTCGGCGGCGAGCAGGTAAGCCCTCGATGCTCCCGGGTCGAGCTTCGAGGCGGCCTCCAGGGATTCGAGAGCCGAGGCGGCCCGGTCCGTGTTCCAGTAGAGAAGCGCGCGCGCGATGAAGACAGCGGCGGTGGGCCCGCGCTCGAGCGCCTGGTTGAGGACGCCCTCCGCGGCATCCGGCCGGTGGAGGCGTATGGCGCTCTTCACGAACTCCTCGGCAATGAGGGAGTCCGCGAGTCCGGCGCCGAGGGCCTTCTCGCCGAGGTCGTACGTCCATTCCTCGCTGCCCGAGGCCTGAAGGAGCGCGAGGCGCGAGCGGATGAGAGCGGCATCTCCGGGTGCGTCATTCGGCAGGAGCCGGCGGCGATTCGGGGTCGCGGTCTGCGCGTGAATGGACAGAGGCGCGCTGAAGTCGAGGACGGGTGCATCGTCGGTGTGCCTCCGCGCGGCGCGAATCCACGGCAGGTCGGCAAGCAAAGCGGTGGGAATGGCGGAAAGCATCGAGGGCGAGAGTTTCGAAGCGCCGAGATCGAGTCTCGCCGGCTCGGGGATCCGGGCAAGCCGCGCCTCGTTCAAGTCGGTCGCGCCATCCCTGCCGACGATCAGGATATCCGCCTCGCTGATCACGAAGACCCGGCCCTTGGGGAACACATCCTGGAAGGTCGCGAGCAGAGTCCCAAGGTCCGCCTCGCCCATGTTGTACAAATGCCCCCACTGGCAGAACACGCCGCCGGGGGCGAGGTGCTGCCGGACTCCCTCGAAGAACTCCCGCGTGAAGAGCGCGGAGACCCCGGCCATCCAGGGGTTGGAGGGCTCCGAGATGATGACGTCGTACCGGTCCTTTGTGGCGAGGATGTGCTGCCGGGCATCGCCGACCACGAGCTTCAGCTTCGGGTTCTCGAGGACGCCGCGGTTGGCCTCCGCGAAGAAGCGGCGGGCCGCGTCGACCACTTCCCTGGATATCTCCACCGCGGTCACCGACGCCGGATCGTGGGTCAGGGCGGCGCTCGCGGTGACTCCGCTGCCGAGCCCAATGACGAGCGCTGTGGCCGGCCGCTCACTCACCAGAAAGGGAACGTGCGCGAGCAGGCGCTGGGTCAGCATGTCGCCGCCCGAAGTGGCGTCCACTTTGCCGTCTACCGCGAGGGAGAACGATGAGGCCACGCGCTTCACCGAGACGTTCGCCACCCGCCCCTCGGCATAGGAGACGAGCTCCCCGCGGCGCAGGACATCTTCGACGCTGAGGTTCATGTCGTAGACCGAGTATTTGTAGGCCCCGCCGGCGAAGAGTTCCTTGTCGAGCGCGGGCGAGCTGAAGACGAAGGCCAGGGAGGCCGTCCCACAGAGAAGGCCCAGGGTGCGCGTCGCGAGCCCTCCGGGCACGGCGACCGCGATGGCGGCGAGGGCCGAGGCGGACGCGGCCAGGCGAAGCGTCAGGTCGAGCCCGAGATCGGGAAGCAGAATGAAACCCGCGAGCGAAGCGCCCAGAATCGCGCCCAGGGTATTGAGAGCGCTGCCGAAGCCCATGGCCTGAGAAGCGGTGAACCTCGCCCTCAGCAGGCGGAGGCCCAGAGGGAACAGCGCGCCGGAAAGTGCGGCCGCGGGAAAGAGCAGGACGAGGGCGCGTTCGGCCTGGAGGTTGATCAAAGCCTCCGGCTGGTCCACCAGTCGGCGAACCTCGGCGCCGTACAGAAGAGGCATGGATGCGAGCGAACGTATGACGATGGCGCTCGCCGCCGCCACCCCTGCCTGCACGAGCGCAAAGGCGATCCGGGGGTCCTTCAGCAGGCTGAGAACGCCGCTCGAGAGCAGGGCGCCGGTGGCGAGGCCCAGCACGATGGCGCCGAGGACGAAAGCGAATGCGTGGATCGTCGGACCCGCGACCAGAATGAAGCCGCGCGTCCAGGCCACCTCGTTCACGAGGCCCGCGAAGCCTGCGACGAAAAGGGCGAACAGCACAAAGGCGACGGAGGAGCGCGAGCCGGGAGCGAGCGCCACCGTCGCGGCCGCCGGAGGTTCGATCGCGGTCTCCGACGCCTTGCGTTTCCGGCCCTTTCTGGACTCCTCTTCCACCTCCGCGGTCATTCCGGAATCCTTGCGCGCGATTCCCGCGTCCCGCCGCCATCTCGCGAGCAGAGCAGCGGTCACATTCAACGCCGTGGCGACTCCGATGGTCCGGAACACGCCCAGGCGCGGCACGAGGAAGAGCACGCTGCCATAGGCTCCCGCCACCGCGCCGAACGTATTCGCGGCGAAGAGGAGCCCGCCCGTGCGCGCGCCGCGGGAGGCATCGCCCGACGCGGACACGACGTGCGATTGAACGACCAGGGTCGTGCCCATGAGGCCCGCAGGCACGAGCAGGAGAACGACGGCGAGAAACCAGACAGGGGCCGCGCCCACGCTCGCGCGGAGCGGCTCGAGGAGAGGGAGTGCCACGGCAAGAACGAGCGCGGCCGCGCCGATCCCGAGTTCGATCCGCGAGTAGAGGAGAGTGGCTTCCGCCGGGGTCCGGCGCGAGACGAGACGCGGGGCCAGACCGCTTCCAAGGGCGAGGCCGGCCATGAAGACCGCGGTGACCGCGGCGACCGCCTCGACCGTCGACCCGAATACGAGGGAGAGGATCCGCGTCCACAGGATCTGGTTCAGGAGCGCGGCGCACCCCGAACAGAGGCTCGCGAGAAGGAAAGCGAGAAGCGGGGACCGGCTTTCGGGTGGGGTCATTCGGAGGGAAGACGCATCGCGGGCGAGAGAGTGTCTCCGATCCTACAGGCGGTTCTCTCGCCGCGGCCGGTGGGCGTATCTTTGCATCTTTCGGAGAACCTGATGTCCCGCCTCCTTCGCCTCGCCCTCGTTCCCGTGCTGCTCGGTGTGGCCTTCTCGAGCGCCGGGGAAGACGGCTGGGAGAGAACCGATCGACCGGCCGTGAAGTTCTCGATCGAAGACGTCTCGGGAGGGCGGCTCACCGAGAAGGCCTTCGAGGGCAAGGTGGTGGTCGTCGACTTCTGGGCCACCTGGTGCGGTCCCTGCGTGCAGGAGCTGCCGGAGCTCGCCCGGTTCGCGGCGAAGATCAAGGATCGCAAGGATGTCGCGTTCCTGAGCTTCAGCGTCGATGACGACAAGGCCGACGTGGTGAAGTTCTTCGCGGAGCGCAAGGAGACGTTCCCTGTCTACATGGCATCCAGCCTCTCCGACCGGATGGACGTGATGATCTTCCCCACCAAGCTCATCATTGACGGCCGCAAGGGCGCGCCCGGCCGGATCCGGCTCAAAAAGGAAGGCGTCATCCAGGGCGACGAACTCGACAGCAAGGTCGCCGAGATTCTGAAGAAGCCCTGATGCGCCACGCCTTCCTCGTGGGGGCGTTCCTCTTCGTTCCCCTTGCCGCCGGCCAGAGCGCTCTTCCTTCGCCCGGCGCTCCGGGCCGCCGGGCGCCCGACTCCGCTTCATCGTTCGTGGGATCACAGGCCTGCCGGTCCTGTCACGCCTCCACCCATTCGGGCTGGTCGAACGGCCGGCACAGCCGGATGCTTCAGGAAGCCCGGCCGCAAAGCGTGATCCCGCGCTTCGAGGGCGTGCAGACGCTGCGGGGCAAGGAGTACCGGCTGGATCGGGAGGGCGAGGCGTACTTCATCGTGGAGCAATACCTCCAGGACACGCCCACGAGACGCCGCGTGGACTACACGCTCGGTTCTCGCCGCGTTCAGCACTACCTGTCCCGCCTCGACGACGGCCGGATCGTCGTGCTGCCGCCGTCGTACGACATCGAGAAGAAGGAGTGGTTTCACAATCTCGACATCGTGGATCTCGAGGAGACGGGGGGCGTGAAGCTCCAGGTCTGGAACACCAACTGCTACGGCTGTCACGTGAGCGGGGAGGAGAAGAACTTCGATCCCGTCACCCGCGCCTTCGCCACCACCTGGACGGACTTCGGCACGGGGTGCGAACGCTGTCACGGCCCGGGCAAGGCGCATGCGACGAAGTACGCGGCGGCGAGGAAGGGGAACCTCGAGAACGCCACCGTGGAAACGCGAGCCGTCCTGCAGCCCGCATCCACCGCGGATCGGGAAACCCTGATCGTGCATCCGCGCCGCCTGGACCCGGAGACGAGCACCATGCTCTGCGCGCAGTGCCACAGCCTTCGCGACATCACGCAGACGGGCTTTTCCGGGGGCTCGAACTACTACGACTACTTCACGCCTCTCCTCGAGTACGCGCAGAAGCGGAATCGCGACCCCGCCTACTGGCCGAACGGACGGCCGCGGCGATTCTCGAACGACGCGGTGGCATTCTGGCAGAGCCAGTGCTACTTCAAAGGCGGGGCCACCTGCATCGGCTGCCACACCGACGTCCACGAGCCGGACATCGACCGCAATGCCGCGCTCAGCTCGAAACAGGACGCTCTCTGCGCCGGCTGCCACCAGGAGGTCGCCGGACAGGGTTCGAAACATACGCATCACGAAGCCGCGGCTTCGGGCGCGCGAAGCACGGCCATCACCTGCGTGTCGTGCCACATGCCGCGGACCTCGATCTCGCTGCGGCACCGGATGCCCGATCACACCATTTCGGTCCCGGCGCCTCTGAACACGAAGCGATTCGGAATCCCCAACGCGTGCAACGAGTGCCACAAGGACAAGAGCGCGGACTGGGCGGAGGCGCGCCTCGCCGACTGGTTCCCCCAGGGACGGCGCGCGCAGACGGTGGCGGACGCCGAAGCCTTCAGCCTGGGCGCGACCCGGGATCCCGCGGGCCTCGGCCCGCTCGTGAAGATCGCCGCGGACATCTCGCGCCCGCCCCTGGTGCGGGCGAACGCGCTCGGCCATCTGCGCGGCTATCCGGGCCCCGCGGCCACGAACGCCCTTCTCGCGGGAGCGCAGGAGTCGCACCCCATGATCCGCGTGGCCGCTCTCCTCTCGCTGACCGACCGGGGGGGGAATGGAGCGGTGCGCGCGGCCATGGAGCGCGGCCTCGGCGACGCCCGGCGAACCGTCCGCATGGCCTCGGCGCTCGGCCTGCTCAACGCGGGCGTGCGGCCGGCGGGCGACGATGCCGTGTCCACGGGACTCGTCGCCGCGATGCGCGAGCACGCGGGGCGCGCCGCGTTCCTGCGGGACGATCCTTTGTCCCAACTGGACCTCGGCAAGATGTTCTTCCTCGCCGGAGACTGGAAGAGCGCGGAAGCATCGGTCCGAAACGCGCTCGACCTCGACCCGAAAACGCCGGGCGCCGGCTACTTCCTCGGCCTCGCGACGCTCGGCCAGGGCCGCATCGCGGAGGCGAGGGTCATCCTGCGCAACGTGGATCGGAAGGACCCGCACCGCAAGGACGCGGAGACGGTTCTGGCGAAGCTCTCGACGCCCTGAGACGGGCCCCGTCCCTCAGGCGTTCAGGGCCTTGCGAATCCGGGCGATCTGGCGGACGTGATTCCCCAGGTGCTCGTTGAGGAAGATCATGGTCTGGGCGGGACCGAGAAGTCCTACGAAGGGATGCCGGAAAATCATCTTGCCGTTGAGAGCCTGCGGGAACGCCTCCACGAACTCGCGCCAGTCCTCCCGCACCTCCGCCCACGCGAGACTCGCGGACTGGAGGTCGCCCGTCTCCGGCACGTCCGCGATGGACTTGGGCGCTTTGAAGCGGAAGGGCGAGTGGATGCCCACGACCAGCGCCGCGATCCGGAACCATGGTGCAATCCCCGCGGCGGGGAGAGCGGCCGGGTCCTGGGTTTTCTTCCTGATGTACTGGAGCGTCCCGCCCTCCGACTTCGTCAGGTGGGCGATGACCTGAAGGATCGACCAGCTCGAAGGATCCGGCTTGCGGTTGAGCGTCTCGGAGTCGAGGGAGGCGAGGCTTCGAAGGAGGTCGGCCTTGGTGGCCTCCATCTTTTCGAAGCCAGCCTTCAGATCCGCCATTTGTTTCTCCGCCCGAGCGAAACGCCTGGCTACTTCGAGCCTTCGGTGCCGGGCGCGCCGTCGTCCTTGGCCGGGGACGCGGGCGTCGTGCGCACCGTCGGGTACTTGATTCCGAGCTGCTCGAGGTAGGTCTTGTACTTCGTGGGATCGTAGTAGTAGGGGCGCATCTTCTCGCGGTACTGTTCGAGGATCTCCTTGTTGAGGTGCACCGCGGGCTTGTCGTCGGCCTTCAGGAACGAGATGTACTTGCGGTCCTTGGTCTGGACCTCGTCGAAGTACTTCTTCGCGTCGATCACGATCTGCGGCTTGGCGAAGAGGTCGAGGAGGGTCGCGGCCATGACCTTGGCGCCGGCGGTCGAGCCCTTGTGCGCGATCGGCGTGGCCATGGAGATGGCGTTCCAGAAGCTGTGTCCGGGAAGGTTCGGGATGTTCGCTGGATAACGCAGGGTGACCGAGGGCATGTTCCATTGGATGTCCCCGATGTCGTCTGAGCCGCCGCCGGTGCGGGTCTTCTCATCGGCCGGGCCTTCGAGCTCCTTCACCTTGGTCGAGAGCCCCTCTTCCTTCACCGCAAGTTCCTTCTGCACGGCCTTGGCGAGAGTGTTGTCGTTGTCGTCCCAGGTGGGCATGCCCACGCGCTTGATGTTCGCGTCCATGGCCTCGGCGACCGGTTTGCTCATGTGGTGATCCATGGCCGAGCCAAGGACGGTGGAGGTCCAGGTGGTGTCGGTCATCATGGCCGCACCCTGGGCCACGCGATTGCCGATGTCCCAGAGGTTCTTCGTGGCCGCGTAGTCCGTCTCGCGGAAGTAGTACCAGACGCTCGCCTTGCTGGGCACGACGTTCGGCTGGTCGCCGCCATCGGGAATCACGTAGTGCGAACGCTGCGTGTACTTCAGATGCTCGCGTCGGAAGTTCCAGCCCACGTCCATCAGCTCGACCGCGTCGAGCGCGCTCTTGCCGCGCCAGGGCGATCCCGCGGCGTGGGCGGCGGCGCCCGTGAAGTCATAGCGGACGGAGACGAGGGCGTTGCTCGACTGCGTGCCCCAGGAAACGCCCAGGTCCGAGGAGACGTGGGAGAAGAGGGTGATGTCGACATCCTTGAACAGACCATCGCGGACGTAGATCGCCTTGGTGCCCACGAGCTCCTCGGCGACGCCCGGCCAGATCACGATGGTGCCGGGGATCTTCTCGCGCTCCATCACCTTCTTGACCGCGAGCGCGCCTACGATGTTCACGGCCATGCCCGAGTTGTGGCCTTCGCCGTGACCGGGGGCGCCCACCACGAGCGGGTCGGGATAGGAGACGCCGGGCTTCTGAGAGGCCTTGGGAATGCCGTCGATGTCGGTGCCGAGCGAGATCACGGGTTTGCCCGAGCCCCAGCGCGCGAACCACGCGGTGGGAATCCCGGAGACGCCCTTGGTGACCGTGAAGCCGTTCTTCTCGAGGAGTCCCACGAGGTATTTCGACGTCTCGACCTCCTGGAATCCAAGCTCGCCGAAGCTGAAGATCTGGTCCACCATCTGCTGGACCATGTCCTTGTTCTTCTCGACCTCGGCGATGACCTCGGTCTTGAGGAGCTCCAGCTTCTTCGCCTCCATGGTGCCGGGGGGCGGTGGCGGAACCGGCGTGGGCTTGGCCTTGGGCTGGGGAGCAAGCAGAACGGTGAGTGCAAAAGCGGCGGCAAGACTCATGCGGGGAATCTCCTCCTGGAGAGTTGGTTGCAGGAAGCCTACCGCAGGCTCTTCCCCGCCGCGGCCGAGTGCTGAAATGAAAACCTCGGTTGCGGGCGCGAGCGGCAGAGGGCGGTCCCTTGGTCGCTGGGGTTGCGCCTGGTGTCAAACTGGGATCGGAGGATCCGGCAGATGGAAGAGCGAGACAGTGTCGAACGGCGCTTGCGACAACTGGAACGCGAGGTAGCAGTCCTTCGCGGTCAGGACGAAGCCCGAGGACCAGGTCTCCGCAAACGAGCGGCGTGGGGAATCGGCGACCTGCCGTTCTACGAGATCGCGATCGGACCCGACCCCGCACACGGCGAATGGCGGGGACATGCCAAGGCCGTGATCGCCGTCGGCGACATGGCGACGGGGGTTGTGGCGATTGGGGGCCTGGCCCGTGGTCTGATCGCCATCGGGGGCCTTGCCGCCGGTGTGGTGACGGTTGGCGGACTGTCCGTGGGGGTGCTGTGCGCTGTCGGAGGCCTGGCCATCGGTTCCGCCGCGCTCGGGGGCGGCGCCATCGGCGGGGTCGCCGTCGGTGGAGCGGCGGCGGGGTACTACGCCTGTGGCGCAGCGGCGGCCGGCCGATACGTGGTGGATGTCGAGAGGCGCGATCCTCCCGCGGTCGAATTCTTCGAGCGATACGGTCTCACCATCCCGGGCTCGTGACCGGTCGATCGTCTGGCGCCCAGGATAGCGTCCGGGTCCAGTCCGGTCGTCGGGGTCTTCAGGGCTGCCGCTGCCCGGGCCAGATGGGGTTCGAATCCCCTGAACGCCCGCCCTTGCCGCCTCCGCTCGCCCGCCGATAGGATTCAAGAGTGCTCGGAATGCTGCGGGACCTGGTGGCTCACCAGGGGTATGCGAACGTCGCGCTTCTTCGGAGTGTGCAGGGGTCGAAAGACGCCACGGAAGATCCTGAGGTGCGCGAACTGCTGCACCACGTGCTCGTATCGAATCGCTTCTGGGTCTCTTCCATCCTCGGACTCCCATTCGACGCCGAGGCGGAGTTGCGGTCCTCCCGCTCGCTGAGCGATCTCGTGGACGGCTTTCGCAGGGCCCAGGCCCTCGAGACCTCGTGGCTCGAGCGGGCCACCCCGGCCGACCTCGATGCGACGATCGAGGACGCTCGGATTCCCGGTGGGACGCGCACGGTCGCCGAGGCCGTCGTGCAGGTGTGCCTGCATTCGCATGGCCACCGCGCGCAGTGCGCGAAGCTCCTGCGCAAGCACGCGGTGACGCCGCCGTCCACCGACTTCATACTGTGGGCGGCTCACCGGAACGAAGCCGACTGGCCCTGAAGGTCAGGCCTCGATCTTCTCGCCCGGCTCTTTCACGATGGTCGGCTTGAAGTCGAAGGCGAGGCCGTCGCCCGCGGCGTTGAGCCTGATCGTGACTTCCCCGCCCGTCTCGAGCTTGCCGAAGAGGATCTCGTCGGTGAGCGGATCGCGGACGTTCTCCTGGATGATCCGGGCCACCGGGCGCGCGCCGAACTTCGGGTCGTAGCCTTTTCGCGCGAGCCAGGCGCGGGCCTCCTCGGCCAGGGTGATGGCGACCTTGCGCTCGCGAAGCTGCGATTCGAGTTCGAGGATGAACTTCGAGACGATCAGCTCCATGGCCTCGAAGGGCAGGGAGTCGAAGGTGACGATGGCGGACAGACGGTTCCGGAACTCCGGCGCGAACAGCTTCTCGACGGCGCCCTTGCCCCGGGCCGCGGTGTCCTTGGCGGCGTTTCGCTGAAGGCCGATGGCGCGCGCGCTCATCTCCTGCGACCCCGCGTTGCTGGTCATGATCAGGATAGCCTGGCGGAAGTCCGCCTTGCGCCCGTTGTTGTCGGTGAGGGTCGCGTGGTCCATCACCTGGAGCAGGATGTTGAAGATGTCCGGATGAGCTTTCTCGATCTCGTCGAGCAAGACCACGCAATAAGGGTTCTTGCGAACCGCATCCACGAGCAGGCCGCCCTGGTCGAAGCCCACGTAGCCGGGAGGCGCGCCCACGAGCCTCGACACCGTGTGCTTCTCCATGTACTCGCTCATGTCGAAACGGATGAACTCGTTGCCGAGCTGCTTCGCCACCTGCTTGGCGAGCTCGGTCTTGCCGACGCCGGTGGGGCCGGTGAAGAGGAAGCAGCCCACCGGGCGCTCGGCGGGGCCGAGGCCCGCGCGCGACCGCTTGATGGCCTGCGAAACGAGCTTGACCGCGGTCTCCTGGTGGAAGACCACGCGGTTGAGCGACTCCTCGAGCGTCCGGAGCCGCTCCTTGTCGGAGAGCGAGGCCTGCTTCTCGGGGATGCGGGCCACTCGCGCCACCACGCGCTCGATCAGGGGCAGGTCGACGTCGCGGGGATCCACCTTGTCGATACGAAGAGTGGCGCCCGCTTCGTCTAAAAGATCGAGGGCGCTGTCGGGCAGCCGATGCTCGCGCATGTGCCGCTGCGCCAGCTTCGCGGCGCCGTCGATCGCGTCGTCGGTGATCGAGACCTCGTGGTGCTTCTCCAGTCGATCCTTGAGGCCGAAGAGAATCTGCACGGTGTCGGCCATCGACGGCTCTTCCACCACGATCTTCTGAAGACGGCGGAAGAGAGCCTGGTTCTTCTCGATGATCTTGAACTCGTCGAAGGTGGTGGCGCCGATGATGCGGATGTCGCCTTCCTGCAGGATGGGCTTCACCATGTTCGAAAGATCCAAGGTGCCGCCGCTGGTGGCGCCCGCGCCGACCATGGTGTGGATCTCGTCGATGAAGAGAATCGGTTTCGTGCGCTTCTTGAGGGCGGCGATCACCTGCTTGAAGCGCTCCTCGAAGTCGCCGCGATAGCGGGTGCCCGCGAGCATCGCGCCGGTGTCGAGGGCGAAGATCTCCGCTCCCTTGAGGAAGTCGGGAGCGTCGTCCTTCAGGAGCGCCTGGGCCAGGCCGTCGATGATGGCGGTCTTGCCGACCCCGGGGTCGCCCACGAGGACGGGATTGTTCTTGCGCCGCCGGCACAGGATCTCGAGGACGCGGCGGACCTCTTTCTCCCGGCCGATCAGGGGATCAAGCAGGCCCTGTCGGGCGCGTTCGGTAAGCGAAGGCGCGTACGATTCGAGCGGATCGGCCGGGGTCGACGACCCCTCCTCACCCTCGCCCGCGGGCGCGGGGCCCGCCGGCAGGTTGTCGGGGCGCTTGGACACGCCATGAGAGATGTAGTTCAAGACATCGAGACGCGTGATGCCCTGCGCGGCCAGGCTCTCCGCCGCGAACGACTTGGGCTGCTGCATGAGCGCCGCGAGCACGTCCCCCACGTCGGCCTCGTTCTTGCCCGCGCTCTGGACGTGCAGCACCGCCGACTGAAGCAGCCTTCGGAAGCCAATGGTCTGCTGGGGCGCCTTGCGCGATCCCTCGGGAACGCGATCGATCTGTTCCTCGACGTAGACGGTCAATCCCTTGATCAGCTGATCGACGTCCGCGCCGGACCCGTGGAGGATCCTTCGGCCCACCGGATCGTGAGCGATCGCGAGAAGGACGTGCTCGGTCGTGAGGTGGGCGTGGCGACGATCCTGGGCTCCTTGAGCCGCGATCACGAGGATCCGTTCGAGAGCGGGGGTGAACATGACGCCTTTATGTTGCTACAGGCAGGCCTTCAGCCGGAAAGGAGAATGCCTACCGGCGTTCTCCGAGCCAGGCCAGGGCCTCGGCCATGGTCTTGAACACGCGCACGTCCATGCCGCGGTTCCAGCAGGTGGTCTCCCAGAAGCGCACTTCCCCCGCCGCCGACTGGAGCTGGGGCAGAACGATGGCTTCGCGGAAGGTCCGGGAGATCCCGGCCTCTTCGAGGAGCTGGCTGATGAAGTACAGATCGACGATGGAATGTCCGCCCTCAAGGGCCGTGCAGTCGGCGAGGAACCGGGATGTTCCCTTCTCACGTCCGAGAGCCATCGTGCCCTTGACCGCCTCCGCGAGCAGATCCGGTGGGATCACCCCGGCGTAGGTGGTCATCACCGCATCAGCATCCGCTGAGTACGACGCGCTCCAAGGCATCGAAAGGGCCTCCCGAGGGGACAGGCTACTCCTCCCGGCGCGACCGCGCGAGTCGCGTGGCCGGCCCTCATTTCAGGCGCCAGACCATGAAAGCGCCCAGTAGCACCAGGCCCAGGACACTGCGCCACTCGTGATTCGCGAGGAGCCGTCCCATCTGGAACTTCGATTCGCGCGGCCCGGCCGGTGTGAGGCGCGGAAAGAAGAGGGGCACCTGGAGCGCCCAGTCGTGGTACGGATCCGGGAACTTCCCCTTCAGGAATTTCGCTTCCTCGCGGATGATGAACGGGTAGAAGACCACCAGGTAGGCGAGTCCGGCGGCCACCGAGATGGGATGCCTCGCGGCGATCAGAAGCCCGAGCGCCATGAGAACACTCCCGACATAGAGCGGGTTGCGGGTGTGCGCGTAGGGTCCGCCGGTGGCGAGGCGGTGGGTCTTCTCGATGTGCCCCGAGGCCCAGATTCGAAGAAGCTCACCGAGGACGGCCACGACCCCGCCCGCGAGGAGCGAATCGCGCGTGGGCTCGGCGAAGAACAGGGCGAGCGCTCCCGCGGTGTAGCCCGCCCGCACCCGGACCCGGGACAGGTTCAAGCCGCGGTCCGGTCCGCCGAGGAGGCGAGACGGCGCGTGGCCGCCTCCAGCACCGCGCCCGGCAGGATCTTCTTCATGGTGTCCTGATGGATGTCGCAGCTCCGCTTGTGGCAGGGCGCGCACGAGGGAATGCGGCGAACCACCTCATCCTGAGGAGACCAGGGTCCGTTGCGGGCAGGATCGGTAGGGCCGAAGACCGCGACGAGGGGAGCGCCCATGGCTCCGGCGATGTGAAGCGGGCCGGTGTCGGCCGCGAGAAAGAGCCGGCAGCCCTTCGCGAGCGCCGCGAGTTCCAGCACCGACGTCTCGGGTGCGCGCTTCGCGGTGTGGCCGGACGCTTCGATGACATGCCCCGCGAGTTCTTCCTCGCCGGGCCCCCACAGGACCACGGGCGCCAGGCGCATTTCGGCGAGACCCTTCGCCACCTCTCCCCAAAGCTCCGGGGGATAGAGCTTGTTCTCCCACCCGCCCCCGGGTGCTATGAGAGCGAGCGGATTGCCGATCGTGGCGCGATACTCAGCGGCCATGCCGAGCGCGTCCTCGGGGAGGACATAGGGGAAGTCGCGGGAGCCGCGGTCGTCGATGCCGAGGCCGACCAGCAGGGCGTGGTGCTGGTCGATCACGTGGACATCTTCGGGAGTGCAAGCCACGGTCTCGGTGAGCATCACGCTCGATGAGGCTTCGCGGCGGTTGTCGGCCATCCAGCCGATCCGGCGGGGCGCGCCGGACAGCCAGGTCCAGAATGCGGACTTCCACAGGCCCTGCGCATCGATGGCCACCTCGGGGTTGAAATCCCGGAGAGTGCGGGCGAGCCGAAAGCGGTCGTTCCAGTCGTAGGCCGAAGCCTTGGGCAGAACGAAGGTCTGGCCAAGGCCCCTGATGGAAGACACGAGCGGCGCGGCGGGTGGCTCCACCGCCCAGGCCACCTCGTGTCCCTGCTCGATGAGCGACGCCACCATGGGAGTCGTGTGAACCACGTCCCCGATCGAGGAAAGCCGGACAACCAGAATTCTCAAGGCGCTTCGTCCCTAATCTATCGCTTCGCGAGCCGAGCCAGGAGCGCGCTCGTGTTGTGATCCTTCGGGTCTCCGACAATGGCCACCCGGCCGCCGTAGCCCTTCACCACGTGGCGCTCGGGCACCGAGTCTTCGGTGTAGTCCGTTCCCTTGCAGTGCGCGTCGGGCCGGAGCGCCAGCAGAAGGTTCTCGACCGTATCCTCGGAGAAGACCACCACCCAGTCGACCGCGTGAAGGGCCGCGACGAGAAGAGCGCGGTCCTGCTCGTTCTGCAGCGGCCGGCCCTCGCCCTTGAGCCGCCTGACCGAGGCATCGGCATTGACGCCCACGATCAGCAGATCGCCTTCGGCCCGAGCGCCCTGGAGATACCGGACGTGGCCCACGTGAAGCAGATCGAAGCATCCGTTCGCGAACGCGATGGTCTTCCCCGCGCGACGCGCCTCCGCGCAGACTTCCTTGAGCGCCTCCAGCGTGGCGATCTTGGAGGCGGCTCGGCGGAAGGCGGCGCTCACGCGAACTCCGCGTGGCGGATCGCGTGGCGCAGCTCGCGCGCGGACACGGTGGCGGTGCCGCGTTTCATGACCACGAGCCCTCCCGCGATGTTCGCGAGATGAGCGGCCTCCAGGGCCGTAGCACCCGCGGCGAGGGCCAGGGTGAAGGTCGCGATCACGGTGTCGCCCGCTCCGGTGACGTCCGCCACCTCGTCGCTGCCGAAGACGGGGATGTGCCTCGGCGGCTCGCCCGCCTCGAAGAGCGACATGCCGTCGCTCCCCCGGGTCACCAGGACCGAAGGCGTCTTGAGGCGCGCCTGCAAGGCGCGGCCCGCCTTCTCCAGCTTCTTCATGTCGTGGCCGATGGCGATGCCGAGCGCCTCCTCCACCTCGGGCTCGTTCGGCGTCACCGCGGTGACGCCGGAGAGGCCGAGAAGGGCATGCCGCGAGTCCGCGGTGAGCGGCGCCCGGTGCTTCCTCGCGAAGGCGGTCGCGAGCCTCAGGACCTCCTGACTCACGAGACCCAGGCCGTAGTCGCTCACCAGAACGCCGTCGACCGGTCCCACTCGCCGCAGGGCCTCGCGGACGTGGCCCTCGCTCCAGCTCTGCGCGGCGGCGGACAGGGGTCTCGTGCGATCCATGCGCACGATCTGCTGCCGCGTCGCATGAAACCCTCCGCCGAGAATCCGCGTCTTGAGGGGCGTGCCGTAGCTTTTCGCCCGGCCCACGCCGACGGTGTTGATCTTCTTGCGCCGGAGGAGCGCCATCAGCGAACGGCCCGTTTCATCGTGGCCCACGAAGCCGACGGGGAGGGGCTCGCCGCCGAGCGTCTTGATGTTGTGCACCGCGTTGGCCCCTCCGCCGAGGCGCTGGTCCGAGCCCTCGTACTGCAGGATCAGGACCGGCGCTTCACGGGAGATCCGCTCCACGCGCCCGTTCAGGAATTCGTCCATCACGAGATCCGCCACCACCGCGATGCGACGGCCCTGGAAGGCCGCGACCAGGGCGAGCAGGCGCTCTTTACCGGGGAGACGAGTGGCTTTCATCAGTGGCTCTCGACGATGCGCGTCGCCGCCTCGAGCGCGTTCTCCGCGATCAGGTCGGGCTGCCGCTTCCATCCGGACATCCAGTACTCGATCTCACCCATGCCGTATCCCGTCTTCACCAGGCACGCGCGGGCGCCCACGTTCCAGGCGAGTTCAAGGTCGCCGAGGCGATCCCCGATCACCCAGGACCCTGAGAGGTCGATGTCGAGTTCCTTCGCGGCCCGATGCAGCATGCCCGGTTTCGGCTTCCGGCAATCGCAATCCTGCCGATAGGGGGGCGCTCCCGCCGTGGGATGGTGCGGGCAGTAATAGATGCCATCGAGCCGCGCTCCCGAGGACTCCACGCGGTCTTTCAGGATGCCGTTGACGCGGCCGATCAGGGACTCCGGGAAATAGCCGCGGGCGACGCCGGCCTGGTTGGTCACCATCACCGCGACGCGGTTCGCGGCGTTCACCGCGCGGATGGCGTCCACCGCGAAGGGGAACGGCTCGAAGCGGCTGACGTGATTGACGTAGCCGATCTCGCGGGAGAGCGTCCCGTCACGGTCGAAGAAGACGGCGGGCCGGCTCACGAGCGCACCTCTCGAATGAGAGCGTCCACCACCGCCGCGGGGGCGACCGAGGTCAGGCAGCGGTGGTCGATGGGACATGAGGCGTGCTTGCAGGGCGAGCACTCGGCGACGCCGCGGACGAAGCGGGCCCGCCTGCCAACCGGGTGTGTCTCGTCGGGGTTCGTGGGGCCGAAGACGCCGACGGTGGGGATGCCGACGGAGGCGCCGAGATGCATGGCTCCCGAGTCGTTCGCCACCAGACCCTCGAGACCCGCGACCAGGCCGACGAAGGACCGAAGATCCGTCCGGCCGCAGAGATTGAGAGGCGTCGACTTCATGGCTCGGGCCACGGCCTCCGCCGCCGCGCGGTCCGCGGGAGCGCCGAGCAGGACGGCCCGGGCTCCAAGCTCCCGGCTCAGGTCATCCGCCGCCGCGGCGAATCGCTCCGGAGGCCACTGCTTCGCCGGACCCTTGGCCGCGCCGGGCGCGATGCCGAGGAAGCGGCCCGGGCCGAGGAGAGCGCGGCCCGCGTCCTTCCAGGCCTGCGGAGGCGCGATGGATGTGTCGAGGGCGTCGCTCGTGGGAAGGCCCATGGCGGCAAGCATCGCGCGATAGTAATGCACTTGCGAGCGCCCGCGGACGCTCGAAGGCACGGGCGCTCGACGCGTCAGGAGAAAGCCGCGGCCCTGCGTCGCGTAGCCCCAGCGCTCCGGAATCCCGGCGAAGGCGGCCGCGATCGCGGTGCCCATCGAATTCGGAAAGAGGATGGCGAGGTCGAAGCCGCCGCGGAGGCGTGCGATCTCGGGGCCCATACCCAAAGCCTCGATCACCGCATTCACCTCGGGCACCGCCTCGTAGAGGGGCGCCACGGAGGGTCGGGCCAGAACGCTGATCATCGCCTCGGGATAGGCGTGGCGGATGTCGCGCAGCGCGGGAAGCGAGAGGACGACGTCACCGAGCCAGTTGGGCGCACGGACCACGACACGCGCGGGGTTCGGTTTCATCAGGCCGCGCTCCCGGCGATGCCGCCCGGGACGCTCGCGGGCGGCTTCGTGTGCCAGCGGCGATGCATCCACAGCCACTGATCGGGATTCGCACGGATCCAGGACTCGGTGGCCTTCATCATGGCCTGGGTCAGGGCACGCACGGCGTCCTCCCCCGACCCGAAGTCCTTCGGATCGATGGGCGGGTCGTAGACGACGCGATAGGAGAAATCGCGCATCATGACGGCGCGGCAGGGAAGGACGAGCGCCCCGGTCTTGATGGCGAGCCTGGCCGCGAAGGGCGTGGTGCAGGCGGGCCGACCGAAGAAATCCACGAAGATGCCCTCCTTCTCCTGCACGTTCTGATCGACCACGAAGGCGACTCCCTGAGCGGCTTTCAGGCGCCGCATCGAACGGATCATGGCGTGCTCCTTCTCGATCACTTCGTTGCCCGCGCTCTCGCGCAGGGACGTCATCGCGCGATCGAGAGTGGGGTTGTCGAGAGGCCGGGCCACCACCCCGATGGAGCCGAAGTGCTTGGCGTGGACGATGCCGTGGGTCTCCCAGTTTCCAAAGTGGCCGGTGATGAGGACGACTCCGTTCGGATTCCGGTGCGCCGCCTCGGCGTGCTCGCGTCCTTCGATGGTGGCGAGCGCGTCCACCACACCGGCCCCTCGGGCCAGGATCCGCACCAGGTCGAACATGACGCCGCCGAAATGGATCCACACGCCACGCGCCGTCCGGTCCACGTCCCCGTCGCTCCACTCCGGGAAGCTCTGCCGCAGATTGTCCTTCGCGATCTCGAGGTGTCTCCGGTCGAGGGCCGCGACCAGCGCGCCCAGGGCTCGCCCCATCCGCAGGAACAGCGGCCGCGGGATGACGAGGGCGAGGAGCTTGAACGCGCCCAGCGCCACGGATTCGAGAGCGAAACGGATCCGGCGGCCCGTCACAGCCCCGCCTTGATCCGGGCCAGGATGACGCTGTCGATCCGCTTGAGAACCGCGGGAAGCCGCTCGATGTCGAGACGCGCCGCCAGAACGAGGAGGGGCAGAGCGCCGGGCCAGGCGGCGATGCGAACAGCGTCCTTGGCCGTGGTGACCACCGCCAGGGCGCCTGCTTTCCCGGCCGCGTCGGCCAGATCTTTGAGTTCCCCCTCCGAAAAGACATGATGGTCGCGGAAAGACCGCTGGCCCGCCACATCCACGCCGCGCGCCGCCACGTCCTTGACGAAGCGCTCGGGAGACCCGATGCCGGAGAAGACGAAGGCCCGGGCCGGGGCATCCACCTCGACACCCGTCCCCTCCAGGGGAAAGAAGCCGAAATCGGCGCGAGCGAGCGAGAACACATCGTGCGGGCGCTTCGCCTTCAGTTGCGCCACTCTCCGCCCATCGGTCGCCCGGTCCGTGAAGATCATGTCGGCGGCGCCGAGAGCGCGAACGGATTCGCGAAGCATCCCCGCCGGCATCACCCGCGCACCGAGATCGGCCTCCGTAACGCAGACGATGTCGAGGTCACGGTGGAGCCGGCGATGCTGAAAGCCGGAGTCGACGAGAACGATCCTCCGTCCGAAACGCTCCTCGAGGAGGCGGCCGGCCGCGACCTTGTCCCGCCCCACGACGATCGGGCAGCCAGGAAGCTCGTGGGCGAGGAGGAGCGCCTCGTCGCCCACGCTCGCCACCGTCTCGAGCGGGCTCTCGCCATCGGACACGATCCGCGGCCCGGGGCTGGCACCGCGGTATCCGTGCCCCAGAACACCCACCTTGGGGCCGCGCGAGGAAAGAGCGCGCGCCAGTTCAATGACGGTGGGGGTCTTCATGGACCCGCCCATGGCGAGGCCGCCCACGCTGATGACGGGAGAACCGAGCCGCTCCGATTTCAGCAGGCCGAGAGCGTAGGCCCTACGACGAAGAGAGGCCCCGAAACCGTAAAGCCACCCCAGCGGGGCCAGAATCGATAGCGCCTCTCGCAATGGGCCTCAAAGGCAGGATGCAGGCGGGTCTCCGGCCGCGATCGGGCTCGCGAAGCCGGCCAGGGCGAAGCCGCGGCGATCGTGGGTCACTTCGAAGGAGCCCCGGAAGTCCCGGAGGGCTGACCCGGCGCGGGTTCGGATGCGCGGACACCGCCATCGATGAGGCCCGACAGACCGTCAACGGTTCGCCCCAGGGCTCCCCGATTGGGTTCGATCAACGCCCGTCCCTTCCCGCCGACCTCGTCACGCCGCGCCTTGTCGGTCACGAAGGAAACGACCTCGCGCGCCAGCTCCGTCGCGTCCTTGACGAAGACGAGCGCGCCCTCGCGGTGGAACTCGTTCGCGATTTCCTGGAAGTTCTGGACATTGGGGCCGGTGATCACGGGAACGCCGCTCGCGGAAACCTCGAGGACGTTGTGGCCGCCCTGCGGGACCAGCGAGCCGCCCACGAATCCGACGGTGGCCAGAGAGAAGACGGACGCGAGTTCGCCCAGGGTGTCGAGGAGAAGAACATCCCCCGTCTTCCACTGGCCGGGTTCGAGATCGGTCCGGCGCACGCACTTGAAGCCCGAAGCCTCCACGATGGCGAGGGCGTCCGCGAACCGGTCGGGATGGCGCGGCGCGAGGACGAGGCCGAGATTGGGCACTTTCTCCCGGGCCATCTGGAGAGCTTTGAGCACGATCTCCTCTTCGCCGGGGACCGTGCTCCCGGCCACCACGATGGGGCGCGCGGGATCGGACAGGATGATGCGCGCGAGCCGCTCCTTGGGCCTCGCGGTGTCGAGGGCGTCGAACTTGAGATTACCCGTCACCTTCACCTTGGCCGCGGGAGCGCCCATGTCCCGGATGCGCTCGGCGTGGGGCTCGGCCTGCATGAAGAAGGCGTCGACTTTCGAGAGGGTGCCCTTGAGGAGTCCGCGGATCCGCCGATAGCGCGGGTAGGACCTCGGAGAGATCCGGCCGTTGACGAGAGCGATCCTGGTGCCGCGGGCATGAGCTTCGTGGATGAGGTTCGGCCACAGCTCCGTCTCCACGATCACGAGCAGGTCAGGCTGAAGGGTGTCGAGGACCTTGCGCACCGGGGAGGGGAAATCGAAGGGCGCGTAGAAGAGGCCGTCGATGCCATGGACCCGCTGCCTGGCCACCGCGTTTCCGGCCACGGTGGACGTGGACAGGAAGATGCGGTGCCTGGGGAACCGCTTCTTGAGCGGCTCCACGAGGATCCGGGACGCCAGCACCTCGCCCACCGAAACCGCGTGGATCCAGATGGAGCGATCGCCGTCCACATTGAGATACACCGGGAGAGCGCCGAAGCGTTCCTTGAAGTTGGCGGTGTACCGGTTGGTGCCGCGGCCGCGCCAAAGGAAGAAGGGAGCCGCGAAGGCAAACCCGAGTCCCAGGAAGAAGGTGTAGATGGAGAGCATTTGGCTGAACGGCGAGCAGAGCCGCGCCGCGAACTATAGTCGCGGTAATAAGTTCTTCGAAGTGAGCGGGTTCGGTTTCTCTCCCCATGGAACAAAGCGAAGCGCCCCAGGCGATACCCAGAACACGGGGGGCCTCCCCCTTCATCTCCTTCATCGGCCGGGTGATTTACCGGGCGCTCGGATGGACCTGCACCGGCAAGACCCCGACCTACAAGAAGTACGTGGTGATCGCGGCGCCCCACACCTCGAACTGGGACGGCTTCTTCCTGATCGGCGCCGCCTCCATGTTGAACCTCAACTTCTCCTTCTTCGGAAAGCACTCGCTCTTCAAGGGCCCCCTCGGCTGGTTCCTGCGAAGCCGTGGGGGCATCCCGCTCGATCGGAGCCGGAACCAGAGCTTCGTGAGCCAGGCGGTCTCCTGGTTCAATCGGCTTGATACCTTCGCCATCGGGGTGGCGCCCGAAGGCACGCGCAAGCTCACCGCCGGCTGGAAGACGGGCTTCTACTACATCGCGTTACAGGCCAGGGTGCCGATCGTCCTCGGTTACATCGACTACGCGAAAAAGGAGGGCGGCATCCTTCCCGAGGTCCTCATCCCGACCGGAGACATCGACAAGGACTTCGAGATCCTGCGCCGCCTCTACGAGCCCCTCGTGGCGAAACACCCCGAATGGAAGGGACCGATCGTCCCGCTTCGCCGCCAGCCTGACGGCTCGAGGGCCGGGGCGGGCGAAGACGACGGGTAACCGAATCCGGCGCGACGACATCTGAGCGGTGAAGGGAATGCGTAAGAGGAGAAACACGTCATGGGCGCCATCACAATTCGCCGGGCTTCGGGCCTGGCTCTCAGACTCCTCGGCTACCTGGACTTCGTCCCGGGCCTGCTGACCCGGCTGGTCGTGGGTTTCGCCTTCTACGACTCGGGGAGCGGCAAGCTCGCGAACCCGGAAAACACCGTGAGCTTCTTCACCGACCTCGGCATCCCCTTCCCGGAGCTGAACGCGGCTTTCGTCTCCCGACTCGAGTACTACGGGGGCATGCTGCTGCTCGTCGGGGTGCTGACGCGGATCGTGGCCCTGCTCCTGTCTTCCACCATGATCGTCGCCCTGCTCACCGCGGATCGCGACACGTTCGTGGGGGCGCTGACGCGAAGCTCGGAGGTCGGCCTGTCCGACGTGGCGCCGTTCGTGCTCGGCGTGTTCCTGTCGTGGCTCGTGATCCGCGGCGCCGGCGCCATCAGCGTGGACGCGCTGCTGAAGCGCGTGATCGACAAGGAAGCCGCCCCCGAAAAGCCGTGACTTCGCCCTCACGGCCCCGACACTAGAATCGGGCCGTGGGGCCCTCGACCACCGCCGAACACGAGCGTCTTCTCCGCGAGGCATCGGCCGGCGAGGACTGGCGGCTGTTCGGGCCCTATCTGGCCGAGCGACAGTGGGGAACGGTGCGGGAGGATTACTCCGCGGACGGCGCCTGCTGGGACTACTTTCCCCACGACCACGCGCGATCGCGCGCCTACCGCTGGGGCGAGGACGGGCTGCTCGGATTCTGCGACCGCGAGGCCCGGCTCTGCTTCGGCCTGGCTCTCTGGAACGGCCGCGACCCCATCCTGAAGGAGCGGCTTTTCGGCCTCGCCGCGCCCGAGGGAAATCACGGCGAGGACGTGAAGGAGCTCTACTACTACCTCGACTCGACTCCGACCTATTCGTACTTCAAGGCGCTCTACAAGTATCCCCTGTGGGCCTACCCGTACGAATGGCTGGTGCGCGAAGGCCGCGGGCGGGATGTCCTGCAGCCCGAGTTCGAGATCGAGGATACGGGCATTTTCGACCGCGACCGCTACGTCGACGTCACCGCGGAATACGCCAAGGCCTCGCCGACCGACGTGGTCATGCGCATCACCCTCGCCAACCGCTCCGGGGAGGACGCCCTTCTTCACGTCATCCCGCAGCTCTGGTTTCGCAATACCTGGTCGTGGGGCCGCGAGGGTCAGCCGGGTTACGGACCCCGGCCGCGGATGCGGCTGGGGGCGCGGCGATGCGTGGCCCTCGCCCACGAAGGACTGGGGCGCTACTTGTGGGAGGCCGGAATCGCCTCGAACGGCGCCGAGCCCCGGATACTCTTCACCGAGAACGAGACGAACATGCGCCGCCTCTTCGGATGCGCGAATCCAGGCCCGTTCGTGAAAGATGCGTTCCACGAGCACGTGGTGGCCGGCCGCGCCGACGCGGTCAATCCCGAGAACGAGGGGAGCAAGGCGGGCGCGCACTACCGGCTGGCCATGGGGCCGCGCGAATCGGTCACCCTGGTTCTAAGACTCGCTTCCGAGGCGGATGTCCAGGCGCGCCTCGGGCTGCGCCATGTCGACGACACCCTCGCGGCGCGCGCGACGGAGGCCGACCTCTTTTACAGCGAACTTCTTCCGCCCGCGGTTACCGATGACGAGAAGAACGTCCTGCGCCAGGGCTATGCGTCCCTCCTGTGGTCCAGGCAGTTCTACAACTTCAACGTCGCCGACTGGCTCCAGGGTGATCCCGCCCAGCCAGCACCTCCCGGCAAACGACTCAAGGGCCGCAATTGCGACTGGACGCACCTCGTGAACCACGACCTCATCTCGGTTCCCGACAAATGGGAGTACCCGTGGTACGCGGCCTGGGATCTCGCGTTCCACATGATTCCCTTCGCCCGCGTCGACCCGGCCTTCGCGCGCGAGCAGCTCGCTCTCTTCCTCAGCGATCGATACGTCCATCCCTCGGGCCAGCTTCCCGCCTATGAGTTCGCGTTCGCCGACGTGAATCCTCCCGTGCACGCCTGGGCCTGCCTCCGCGTGTTCGAAATGAGCGGCGGTTCGGCCCATCCGGACGGTCGCGCGTTTCTCGAAGCTACCTTCGACGCGCTGGTGCGGAACTTCCGGTGGTGGCGCAGCCTGGAGGACGTCGCGGGCAACCGCCTGTTGAAGGGCGGCTTCCTCGGCCTCGACAACATCTCGGCCTTCGAGCGCGGGGTCACTCCCCCGCTCGGCGGCTACCTGGAACAGGCGGACGGCACGGGATGGATGGGCTTCTTCGCCCTCACCATGCTCAGGATGGCCGTGGAGCTGGGACGCGACGATCCCGCGGGCTACGACGATCTGGCCGTCGAGTTCTTCGAGAGCTTCGCGGGAACCGTGGAGGCGGTGAACCGGACGGACGGACGGGGCCTGTGGGACGAAGAGTGGGGCTTCTACTTCGATCACATCAACGTCGACGGAAGACGAACCCCGGTGCGGATCTGGTCCATGGTGGGCCTCATTCCGTTCTTCGCCGTGCACGTGCTGGAGCGCCGGTGGCTCGAGCACCTGCCGAAGCTTCAGGCCCGGGTGGATGCCTACTTGAAGGACCGGCCCCACATCGACTTTCCCCGCGACCGGCGCGCCCGGGACCGGAACGACCGCGCCATCCTCGCCGTGCCCTCGCGCGAGCAGCTCCTGAGAGTCCTCACCCACCTGCTCGACGAAACGTCGCTTCTCGGTCCTACGGGGATCCGCTCCATGTCCAGACGCCATCACCTCGAGCCGTTCGTTCTGCGCGCTCCCCGCGGCGAGTACCGCGCCGAGTACGCGCCGGACGATTCAAGGACGCGGGCCTTCGGCATCAACTCCAACTGGCGCGGCCCGGTCTGGTTCCCCCTGAATTACCTGATGGTCGAAGCCTTGTACCGCTATCACGACTTCTATGGCGACACCCTGCGGGTGGAATGCCCCACCGGGTCGGGCGCTTTCATGAACCTGCGCGAGGCGGCGATAGAGATCGAGCGACGCCTCGCCTCCACCTTCCTCGCGGACCAGAGCGGCCGACGCCCCTGTCATGGCGACAGTCCTCGCTACCGGACGGATCCGCACTTCAAGAACCTGGTCCTGTTCTACGAGTACTTCTCGGGCGACAGCGGCCGCGGCTTCGGCGCGTCGCACCAGACCGGCTGGACGACCCTGGCCTTACGATGCATCGAGGACGTGGCGAAAAGAAGGGAGACGCTTCCATGAAGCACGCGGATTTCGAGTGGCTGGAGGCCGATGGCCTCGGCGGTTTCGCTTCTCACACCTCCCTGGGCACGAGAACCAGGCGCTACCACGCCCTTCTTCTCGTCGCCCGCAAGCCCCCGACCGACCGCCGGGTCCTCGTGAACGGCGTCGACGTGGTGGTCGAGATCGGAAACGAGAAGCTCGCCCTCACCTCGCAGACCTACAAACCGGCGCTCGAAGGCGACAAGCCTGTGATTCGTCACGAAGGCCGGCCCCTGAAGTCGACGTTCGACGACTCGCTCTGGCCCTTGTGGACGTACGAGCTCGGCGACGGGCGGAGAATCGAGCACGCGGTCATGGTTCCACGCGGCCGACCCCTGGTCGTGCTCTCCTGGCGTCTGGTGTCGCCGGAGGCGGGTTCCGGCGCGAAGCTCACGGTCCGCCCCTTCCTCTCGGGCCGCGACTATCACGCTCTCCACCGCGAGAACCCCGACTTCAACTTCCGGCCTGAAACGGACACCGCGAAGGGGCGGTGGGTGTTTCGGACATATGAGAGCGAGCCGGCGGTGGTCGCTCTGTCGAGCGGCGTCTTCGAGGAGCAGGGCTACTGGTACCGCGACTTTTTCTACACGGAAGAGCGGGACCGGGGCCTCGAGTGCTTCGAAGACCTCGGAGCGCCCGGCACCTTCACCTTCGATCTCGGTTGCGGCGAAGCCTTCCTGGTCCTCGGAACCGAGGAGGGGACGAACGACCTCGAGGTCGACAGCCTCGGCGAGCGGATCGCCGCGATGCGGCTCTCCGAACGAGCCCGGCGCGAGGCGGCCCCCTCTCCGCTCGCCCGCGCGGCCTCGGCCTATGTGGTGCCGCGCGGCGAAGGCAGGACGGTTCTCGCGGGCTACCCGTGGTTCACGGACTGGGGCCGCGACACCTTCATCGCGCTGCGCGGCCTGTGCCTCGCGACCAGCCGGCTGGGCGAGGCCAGGCGCATCCTCGTGCAATGGGCCGGATCCGTATCTCACGGGATGCTGCCCAATCGCTTCACCGATTCGGGCGAACTGCCCGAGTTCAACAGCGTCGACGCCTCGCTGTGGTTCGTGGTCGCGGTGAGGGATCTGCGGCTCGCCGAGAAGCGGGCGGGGATCTCCGCTTCGAACGTGGAGGAGTGGCGGCTGAACGCGGCCATCGTGGGCATCCTTCGCGGCTACGCCGCGGGGGGCCGGCACGGGATCCGGATGGACGGCGATCACCTGCTGCGAGCGGGTGAACCGGGCGTCCAGCTGACATGGATGGACGCCAAGGTGGGGGATCACGTGGTGACGCCGCGGATCGGAAAGCCGGTGGAGATCCAGGCGCTGTGGATCAACGCCCTGCGGATCGGGGAGGAGTTCGATTCCCGTTTCGGCGCCTGGGCCGAGGCCGCCGAAGCGTCCTTCAGCCAGCGGTTCTGGAACGAGGACACGCGATACCTTTACGACGTGGTCGACTGCGACCATGTGGCGGGACGGGTCGACGGCCGCATACGGCCGAACGCGCTCTATGCCGTTGGCGGCCTTCCCTTCCAGGTGCTCGGGGGCGAGCGCGCGAAGCAGGTGGTGCAGCTGGCGGAGGCAAAGCTCCTCACCCCGGCGGGCCTGCGCTCGCTGTCCCCCGAGGATCCCCAGTACCGGGGGACGTACCGCGGAAGCGTCTGGGCGCGCGACACCGCCTATCACCAGGGCACGGTCTGGCCTTTCCTGATGGGTCCATTCGTGGAAGCCTGGGTGCGAACCCACGGCGACAGCGATGCGGTCCGGGACGAGGCGCGCCGGCTCTTCCTGACGCCATTCCTCGCCACCCTGGATCCGCATGGGATCGGGCATCTGCCCGAGATCGCGGAAGGTGACGAGCCGCACGCCCCTCGAGGCTGTCCCTTCCAGGCCTGGTCGGTGGGGGAGGCGCTGCGCCTCGATCGTATGGTCCTGCTCTAGTCAGAAGGGGGCGGACCGGACGGCGGTGGACGGCCGGTCGAAACCCCCGGACGCCCGGGAGCATCCAAAGCGAGTATGACGGTGTCACATCCCTCCCGCCGCAAAATTCGCGTGCTAAGTTCCGCGCATGGGCGTGTCCCCCAGTCAGGACGCGGAGTTGCTCAAGGCGCTGCGCGAGGGTCGCGAGGAAGCGTTCGAAACGCTGGTGCGGCTGCACACCGGACGCATGCTCTCGGTATGCCGGAGGATCCTGAGAAACGACGAGGAGGCCAGAGATGCGGTGCAGGAGGCATTCGTCTCCGCGTTTCGCGGCCTGGCGACCTTCGAGGGAACCTCCCTCCTCGGCACCTGGCTCCATCGCATCGCGGTGAACGCCTCGCTCATGCGGCTTCGTTCGAGGAAGCGCCGACCCGAGGAGTCGATCGAGGAGCTGCTTCCGGCCTTCAAGGACGACGGCCATGCGCGCATCGAGCCCCGGGACTTCTCGCCCTCCGC
>JAIBCN010000014.1 GCA_019694155.1 Vicinamibacteria bacterium
GGCCGCGAGGATCAGGTAGGGCTGACCGAAGGCCAGGCCGTTCCGTATGGCAAGGGTGGGCGCGAGCACGATCACCGAAGCCTCCCAAGGGCCCGGTCCTTCGCGGAGCCTCCCCAGAGCGAGGAGCGTGAGAAACAACGCCCCGACGAGAACGGCGGACCACACCCCCTTCGCCACCCCCGCCGACAGAGATGCAAGAGGAAGAAGCCACAGGGCGTTCGCGGGCGGGTGCGGAACGAACGAGCCCAGGCCCGAGATCCCCGCCTCGCTCATGGCGATCGCGAACGCGTCCCGATCGTAGAGCGATCCCATCGCGCCGCCGCGCGCGAGGACGCGGGCGGGAGCGAAGTAGTTTGCGAAATCGCTCTGCGACGGATCAGCCCCCGTCCGGTACAGGACGGGAAGCTGAACAGCCGCAAGGCAGAAGGCGGCAGCCCGCCAGACCCACTTCCGGCCGCTAGAAGGCGGTCTCAACCTGAATCGCGCCGAAGCGGGCCACGTTGTGATTCGAGAGGCTCACCTGACCGGAGAACTTGAGCTTCCACACCACGACCTGCACGCCGGGGAGGAATGAGGTGAGCGTGTCCTTCTCGCTCGATCCGGGAAGCTCGACGCTCCTCGTCTGCACGCGTGTGGTGATCGCCACGTTCTCGTGAACGTAGTAGTCCGCGCACAGGAATCCGCCCGTGAAACCAAGCGCCTCGCCCGTCCCACCCGAGGTCGCGAGAGCCAACACGGAATCGCTGTTCCGGCCGTACATGGCGACTCCGTAGAGGTGGAGCTTGCTGATCCGGGCGTTGCCGTCGACGCCAAGACGCAGGAGAGAGTCCTTGGCGACTCCGGTTCGGGTGGCGTTGAGGCGGGCCACCAGCTGGTTCCTGCCGATGTACGCGAAGGCGCCGAAGCGGCTGGTGGCGCGCCTCTTCGAGGCGCGGAGGAACAGGTTGCCGTCGAACCGATCGGGCTCGCCCACTCCGGTCGCTTCGGCGAGGTCCACAACCGCCTGATTGTTGCGGCCCTTCACCACGGCTGCCGACACGTGAGTCGTGCCGAACTCCCCGCCCAGTTCGAACCCATCCTGGTAGCCCCCGATTCCATCGGTCTCGAGGCCGGTGTTGAGTCCGTACGTACCGTAGGGCAGGAGATGCGGCGTGCGCACCTGGGTCACCGGAAGGTCCAGTTCGAAGCGTCCCCCCTTGAGGTAGAGCTTGCCCCCGGGCTTGAAGTCCACGCGCGCCCAGGCGTTGTCGGGCTTGATATGGGTGGTGTTGTCGTTCGAACGGACCCACGCGTCATCGATCCAGTACGAGACCTTCGCGCCGAGGCTTCCCGCGGAAAGGACCTTGAGGTAGCCGACGTTGCTGGCGTCGCGCCCCTCGGGCAGGTAGCGCGTGCCCTCGATCCGACCCGAGATGGGACCGCTCCGGAGCCAGGCGCTCCCCTCGAACTTGTCCTCGTTCTCCAGGCGGAAACCGCGCTCCTTGAAGCGCTCCCCCATGCGATTCAGCATCGGGAAGATCTGATGGCAGAAGGAGCACTCCACTTTGTAGCGCCGTGCGAAAGCGGGAACGGCGAAGGCGTCGGTAGCAACGATGCTGAGGCTCAGGGCCAGAATGGCGCCCCGGAATGTGAATGATTTCAAGGCTGTTTCTCCTGGAAACGGATGAAAGGCATGGAAAAAATGAGAAGAATGAAAACGACAGATGGGTTCATTCTACGAGCCGATGGAGCCATCCCGGCGCGGCAGGAGCGAACGGCGTGACCTCCGACCTTGACCGCGGTGCTACCATGAAAGCGTAGTCAGTCGGTCGCAAGTTGGCGTTCGGGGCGGCGTGCACGAGTGAGGGGGTCTTTCATGATCCAACTCGCCGGAACGGCACTCGTTGGGATTCTCGAAGAGGCTCTCGACCGCCACGGGAAGAGCCCACAGGCCGCCCTGCAGGTCCTGATGAGCGTGCAGCGCGCGCTCCACCACGTCCCGGACGAAGCCGTCGAGTACCTGTCGAGCCGGCTCTCTCTGCCCCCCGTAAGGCTCCGGGGGCTCGTGAGCTTCTACTCGTTCCTGAGCCGGACGCCTCAGGGAGAGTACGTGGTCCACCTGAGCGACAACATCACGGACCAGATGCGGGGCAGCCGGAAGCTCGGGGACGCGTTGTGTGAACGGCTGGGCGTGCGGCTGGGCGAAACCCGGAGTGACCTCCGGACGAGCGTGCATCGGACCTCGTGCATCGGCATGGCCGACCAGGGGCCCGCGGCCCTCGTGAACTACCGGCCGGTGACCCGCCTGGACGACCAGCGAGTCGGCCTGATCGCCGACCTCATCAACGCCCGCGTCCGGCTGGAGGAGTGGCCGCCCGAGTTCTTCCGGGTTGAGAGCAACATCCGCCGTTCCGACGTCATCTTCAGAAAACCGATCGAGCCTGGAGCGGCCCTGCGCGCGAGCCTCGACCGGGGCGGAAAGAACCTCGAGGCCTGGGAAGAAGACCTCGCCCCCACCGACGCCCGAAGGCACCAGCTGGAGCGCGGCGGCGCCGAAACCCTGAAGGAGATCTACCGGGCGGAGCTTCGCGGGCGCGGCGGCGCCGGCTTCCATGCCGGCATCAAGTGGCAGTCCGTTCGCGAAGCCGCGAGGGACGATCGTTACGTCCTGTGCAATGCCGACGAAGGCGAGCCGGGAGCCTTCAAGGACAGAGTTCTGCTCACCGATTTCGCGGACATGGTGTTCGAGGGCATGACAGTGTGCGGGCATGTGGTGGGCGCGCGAAAGGGAATCGTCTATGTGCGCCAGGAGTACGCCTATCTGCACGACCACCTCCAGGGGGTCCTCGAGCGCCGGCGCGCGCGCGGCCTGCTGGGCACGAACATCCTCGGCAGCCCCCTCGACTTCGACATCGAGCTCCACTTCGGCGCGGGCGCCTACATCTGCGGCATGGAGACCGCGATGATCAAGAGCATCGAGGGCCGCCGCGGCATACCGCGACGAAGATGGCCCCTGCCGGTTCATCAGGGCTACCTGAAGGCGCCGACCGTGGTGAACAACGTCGAGACCTTCGCCTGCGCCGCCGCCATCAGCGCCCGCGGCGGCGCCTGGTTCGCGGGGATCGGCACGCCGCAGTCCACGGGGACAAGGCTCTTCTGCCTGTCCGGCGATTGTGAACGCCCCGGCACCTACGAGTACCCGATGGGGGTCACCATCCGTGAGATCCTGCGCGACTGCGGAGCTCTGGATGCCCAGGGGATCCAGGTCGGCGGACCCAGCGGCGCGCTCATCAACCGCGGCGACTTCGACCGCGCGGTCTGCTTCGAGGACCTGCCGGGGGTCGGCGCCATGATGGTATTCGGGCCGAAGCGCGACCTCTTCGACGCCATCACCAACTTCGCCCTCTTCTTCCAGCACGAGAGCTGTGGCCTGTGCACTCCCTGCCGCGTGGGCACGACGCTGCTTGCGAACTACGTCAAGAAGTTCGAACGCGGTGTGGGATCCCCGGTCGATATCGCGGAAGTGAAGCACATCTCCTCCCTCATGAAGAACATGGCTCACTGCGGCCTGGGCCAGTCGGCGAGCAACCACCTCATGGACAGCCTGCAGAAGTTCCCCCACATCTGGGAGAGCCGGATGAAGACGCAGGAATTCGTCCCCGCCTTCGATCTGGACTGGGCGCTCGAAGAGGCCCGCTCCCTCACCGGAAGGACCGACCCCGCCGCCCATCTGCCGGCCAGACCCTAGGGTTCGCGCCATGCCCACCTTCTATCTCGACGACTCCGAAATCCCCTTCACCGACGGCGAGACCATTCTCGAGGCGGCCATGAGCGCGGGCCGCTACATTCCGCACCTGTGCTGGAGGCCGGAGCTCGAGCCCCACAGCTCCTGCCGCCTCTGCACGGTGACCATCAATGGCCGCCCCTTTTCCTCGTGCACCCAGCCGGCCCTGAAGGGCCAGAAGGTGGAATGCGACACTCCGGCCCTTCTCGCCATGCGGCGGGCGGTGATCCAGATGCTCTTCGTCGAAGGCAATCATCACTGCCCGTGCTGCGAGAAGAGCGGTGCTTGCAAGCTGCAGGCGACGGCGTACCTCCTCGGCATGCAGGACAGCCACTTTCACCACCGCTTCCCCGTCCGCATGCGCGATCTCAGCCACGAGGGAGTGAGCCTCGACCGCGACCGATGCATCCGCTGCGAGATCTGCGTCCGGGCCAGCCGGGCCCTCGACGGAAAGAACGTCTTCGCGATCCACGGACGCGGCATCGAGTCGAACCTCGCCGTGAACTCGCCGAGCGGCCTTCTGAAAGGCAGCGCGATCTCGCCGGATGACGCCGCCGTTCGGCTGTGTCCCACGGGCGCCCTCATCGCGAAGGGCCGCGGATTCGAATCCCCCATCGGGCTTCGCGCCTACGACCGGGAGCCCCTCAGCTCCATCGAACTGCGGGAATACCAGGCCCGGAGGGCGGTCCATGACTAAGGCCACTGTCGCCACCTGCTCCCTCGCCGGCTGCTTCGGCTGCCACATGTCCCTTCTCGATATCGACGAGAAGCTCCTGGACCTGCTCCAACTCGTGGAGTTCGATCGCAGCCCCATCAACGACATCAAGCACATCAGCCGGCCCGTGGACGTAGGCCTCGTCGAAGGCGGCGTCTGCAATGCCGAAAATGTCCACGTGCTCCAGGAGTTCCGGAGGATGTGCAAGGTGCTGGTCGCGGTCGGCGAGTGCGCCAACACGGGCGGCGTGCCGTCCATGCGCAACGGCGTCTCTCTCAAGCGCTGTCTGGAGCAAAGCTTCATCCGGGGCCTCGGCATCGAGGGCGCGCAGATTCCCGATGACCCGGAGCTGCCCCTCCTGCTGAACCGCGTCCGGCCCCTCCACCACATCGTGAAGGTGGACTATTTCCTGCCGGGCTGCCCGCCCTCCGCGGACGCCTTCTGGCGCTTCCTGACCGAGCTTCTGGCCGGCCGGGATCCCGCCCTGCCCAGGGAACTCATCCGCTTCGACTGACGAGGACATCATGCTGAGCCGCGTCGCCGCCCCCCTCGAAACCGCGACCCACCCCGAGGCCCTTCGCCGGGTCGTGATCGAGCCGGTGAGCCGCGTGGAGGGCCATGGCAAAGTCACCCTGCTGCTGGACGACGAGGGCCACGTCAGGCAGGCCCGCCTGCACATCGCGGAGTTCCGCGGCTTCGAGACATTCATCCAGGGGCGTCCCTACCGGGAAGTGCCCGTCCTGGTGCAGCGTCTTTGCGGCATCTGTCCGGTCAGCCACCACCTCGCGGCGGCCAAGGCCATCGACGTGCTGGTGGGCGCTCGCACTCTCACCCCCACCGCCGAGAAGCTCCGCCGCCTCCTTCACCTCGGCCAGACGCTGCAGAGCCACGCCCTGCATTTCTTTCATCTCGCGAGCCCCGATCTCCTCTTCGGCTACGACTCCGATGTGGCCTCCCGGAACATCATCGGCGTGATCCAGGCACATCCGACGATCGCTCTGCAGGGAGTCAAGCTTCGCAAGTACGGCCAGGAAGTGATCCGCATCCTTTCCGGCAAGCGCGTGCACGGCGTCCTGGCGATCCCGGGAGGCGTCAACAGGTCTCTCTCCCGCGATGATGGCGAGAGCCTGAAGAAGGACATCGACCAGGTCGTCGCCTGGTCGCAGGGCGCTGTGAAGACCGCGCGCGATCTCTATCTCGCGGATCTCGAGAAGAACGCGGCCTTCGGCTCCTTCCGCTCGAACTTCGTGAGCCTCATCGCCCGTGACGGGAGCCTCGAGCTGTACGACGGCGGCCTTCGCGCCCGCGACCACCTCGGCCACGAGGTCTTCGATCATCTGAACTGCGACCGCTACCTGCGTCACATCCACGAGGAAGTGAAGTCGTGGTCGTACATGAAGTTTCCTTTCATCGTGGCCCTCGGATCCGACGAGGGCTGGTATCGCGTGGGGCCGCTCGCCCGCCTCAACAACGCGGACCGCATCAGGACTCCCCTCGCCGAGTCGGAGCGTGCGGTTTTCGCGCGACTGGGTGAGGGAGGGCCGGTGCACGCCACCATGGCCTACCACGAGGCGCGCATGATCGAGATGCTCTACGCGGCCGAAGCCATCCGCGAGCTCCTCGACGACCCGGACTGCTACGGCTCCGATCTCGTGATCCGCGGCGAGCGCGCGTTCGAGGGGGTGGGCGTGGTGGAAGCGCCCCGCGGCACCCTGATTCATCACTACGAGGTG
Organism: Vicinamibacteria bacterium; assembly: GCA_019694155.1. Lineage (GTDB taxonomy): Bacteria > Acidobacteriota > Vicinamibacteria > Fen-336 > JAGNNV01 > JAGNNV01. The sequence goes on from JAIBCN010000014.1 coordinate 6,212, forward strand.
GATGAGACGGACGCGATCGTGCGAGCCAACCTCATCGTCGCCACCACGAACAACAACAACGCGATGAACACCGCGGTGCGTGAGGTGGCGGCCCGCGATCTCGACGGCCGCGAACTCACCGAGGGCCTGCTCAACCACATCGAGGTCGCGATCCGGGCCTACGATCCCTGCCTTTCCTGCGCCACCCACGCCCTCGGCGCGATGGCGCTCGACGTCAGCCTCGAGGACGCTTCCGGCCTCCTGGTGGACCGCCTGGTCCGGGACAGCGATGGCCGCGTCGCACGCCCGGGGGCTCCTTGAAGAGTCCGGTCGTTCGAGCGCCCAGGGTCGTGATCCTCGGCTGCGGCAACCCAAGCCGGGGCGACGATGCGCTGGGCCCCCTCCTGATGGCGCGCGTGGTGGACTGGATCGAGGCCCATCGGGATCGGCCGGTCACTGCCGTGGAGGATTTTCAGCTTCAGGTCGAACACACCCTGGACCTGCGGGATTGCGATCTCGTGCTGTTCGTGGACGCCACGGCCAGCGGACACGAAGGAGCCGCCCTCCACCCGGTGCGCCCCGCGGCGGGTTTCAGTTTCTCGAGCCACGCGCTTTCTCCCTCGGCCCTTCTTCAGGCCTTCGTGACGCTGGATCACGGAATTCCCCCGCCGGCCTTCGCGCTCACCATGCGGGGATATTCCTTCGGGCTCGGGCAGTCCCTGAGCCCGCGGGCGGCGCAAAGCCTCGAAGGCGCCTGGAGCCACATCCAGAGTCTGCTGGAGGAGCCGTCGAGGCAGGCGTGGGAAGCTTCGTGCTCGCGCGAGGCCGCTCCTGGATACTGCGAGCAACGCGCGGCGGAGATCCGGTAACGAGCGGCCTCCCTGGTCCCGGCTTGCGAAGGCCCGTCCGGCTAGAGTCGGACGAGGATCCAGGAACCTCGTGCTCCCTCCGTTCACCGCCGCCGTCCGCCGCGCCGCGCACCTCGTGTGGCGCCGCCGCGTTCGTGCGTCACTCGAACGCCCGGATGCGTGCTCGCTCTTCGGCCTCGACCTCGTGATCGAGCCCGGGGTGCTCCATCCCCGCCACTTCGCGTCCAGCCGGTTGCTGGCGAGGCACGTCCTGAGTCTCGACCTGCCTGATCGCGAGATCGCCGACGTCGGAACGGGCTCGGGACTTCTCGCGCTTCTCGCCGCCCGATCAGGCGCTCGGGCCCTTGCCCTCGACATCAACCCCGAAGCCGTCGGCTGCGCTTCTCGAAACGCACGACGCAACGGGCTTGCCGAGCG
>JAIBCN010000235.1 GCA_019694155.1 Vicinamibacteria bacterium
CCGAGGAATACGTGACGCCGCCGCAACTCGCGGAGAAGTTCCAGAAACCGCGATTGAAGTTCTGGGACACGTCATCGAGCTCGGAGAGCCGGATGTCGGTGCCGAGCTTGAGGGCATGGCGGCTGCCCACGAGGGTGGTGAAGTTGTAGACGAACTGATGGTCGCGCTGATCGCGAAGGATGGGGAAAGTGCCCGCGTTCCCGATGATGGAACCCGATACCGGCGAGCCCGCGAAGCGGATGACGGGGGTGGTGTTGCCGCCCTTGATTTCGACGTTGGTGTCCCGAATGCCCAGCCCGTACCGGAATTCACCGGTGGCGCGGGAGGAGAAGGTCCGCGTGTAGGTGATGCCGAAGTTCTTCTGGTTGTTGCGCTGCTGGGTCGCCTCTCCGACGATGATGTCGTCCGAGGTGAAGAGCTGCTTCGAGAACTGAAAGCGCGCGGTCACGTGATCCCTGACTGACCAGTTGTAGTCGAGGCGGGCGCTGTAGTCGCGCACCGGGCGGTCGAAGGCCTGGACGCCCACGTAGGTGCGGTTGCTCCGGTTGAGCGGATCGTTGGGGGTGAGGGAGCCGAAGCGCGCGAGCACCGAGTCGATGAAGGCCCGATTGGCCGGCGTGTCGTTGCCTCGGGTCAGGCGGGGGAGAGCCTTGTCGGCGGCGGTGATCAGATCGCGGGTGTAGGTGCCTTCCCCCTTCTGCGCCGCGTGCTCGATCGAGACGAACGCGAAGAGCTTGTCCTTCCGCAAAGGAGCTCCGAGGACGGCCCCATAGACGTTGCGCGAGTTGATGGGCTTGGCCGCGGGGAAGGGGGCGAAGAAGCTGCGCTCGTTCCAGTCGTTGTCCTGGCGCGAAAAATAGGCTTCCCCCTTCACCGCGTTCGTGCCCTGCTTGGTCTGCACCAGGACGACCGCGCCATAGCCTCGGCCGAATTCCGCGGAGTATGAGTTCGACACCACCTGGAATTCCTGGATGGTGGCGAGGGGCACCCCCTGCCGGTTCTGATTCTCGGAGTAGTCGTCGTTGTTGACGCCGTTGATCTGGAAGGTCGAGCCCCGGGTGCCCGTGCCGTTGAAGTTCACCGAGGACCCGGAAGAAGCGGTGGGGTTGTTCTGACCCGAGGTCGGGTTCTCCTGGAACCCCGCGAAGGTCTCGGCCAGGGAGAGGAACTGGTTGACGTTGTTGATATTCATGGGCGTGGGCTTGTCCATGATCTGCTCCGAGGTGAGAGAACTCTGCACGGTTCCGGAGGTGGTGTTGATCCTCGGGGCGTCGGCGACCACGAGCACCTCCTCGGTCATGGCGGAGGGCGAGAGGGTGAGGTCGACCACACTCGCGCTATTGAGCCTGACCTCGATCTCACGCGTCTTCTTCCCGAAGCCTGCGATGGTTGCGGTGACGCGGTAACGCCCGATGGGCACGAAGGAGATCTGGAAGTACCCCTGGGCATTCGTCACCGTTGTCCGGAGCTGACCCGTTTCCGTGCTGTGAAGGTCGATGCTCACCCCGGGGATGCGTCCCCCCTGGGTGTCCTGAATCGTCCCCTCCACCGTGCCGCTCACGGTCTGGGCCGGGGCGAGGGACGCATCGAATGCGAAGGGCAGGGCAAGCGCCAGGGCCGCCGCGAATCTGAGTTTCATTGAGGTTGCTCCAAATGTGAAGGGCGCGAGGGCGTCCATGCATGTGCCCCCACCATTGAGCGGAGGTTAGGCCGAGCCCGTCCGGCGGTCAACAGAACGTCGGGCTATTGATGTTATTGACTTTGGCAGGACAGGGGCGTAGAAACCCGCAGCTTCTCCCGGGCGGAATGTGAGCTTCGGCAAGCGGGCCGAAGGACGACCTGGCGAGCAGGGACCTAACATGCGACGAGCGGGACTGGCCTTCGGATGCGTCTTTCTGGTGATGATGGGTTGCGTCGGGCCAGGGCCCCAGGGTCCGACCGCGTCGTCGGCGATCCCGGCTGCGGTTCAAGCGGGAGATGGGGTTTCAGGCGCCCTGGGCGCCGAGTGTGAGGGGGCGGGTCCGGACCTCATCGTCGGCGCGGGCGCGCTTACGCTCGAGCGCCTCCGCATGGACCGCCAGAACACCGAGGGCCGCTCCGTGCTCCGGCAATTCGCGTGCTCGGGAAGGAGATACCGCATCAACCCGGGCGAGACCATCGAACTGTGGGCTGAGTGGTCGGGGGCCACAAATCCGAAGTTCCGCGTCGACTGGGGTCTGGATGAGCCGGGGAGCCCCGATGCCACGTCCTGCGGCTCCTGCCTCCTCAGGCACACCTATCGGAAGCCCGGCCTCTTCCAGGTGACAGTGACGCTCGACGATCGGCTGAGCACCACGGTGACGAGGACCTTCTTCATCGAGGCGCTGGAAACGCCCCAGGTTCCCACGGCAACCGTCACCGTCGCCTGTACTCCCGTCGTAGTGCCCACCCTGACCTCGACGGGCCCGAGAGCCGTCGCGCCGGTCGCGTGCCATGGAGCCATCGGAAGCTCGGCGGACGGCGAGGGTGTTCTCAGTGGGGCGGGGTTCGACTGCTCCAGCCTGGGCGGAGGGAACTGCGGCCCCATCAGCGTGCCGGTGGGAACCACACTCACCGTGAACGCGAACGGCTTCAGCATCGATCACCGGGTCTTCGCCTGGCAGGGCGCGTGCGCGGGGATCGGCACCACCGGAACCACCCACGAGAGCTGCACTTTCACGGTCACGCAGAACACCACCATCTCCGTGGTCTTCCGAGGCTTCGGACTCTAGACGGCGCCTCGGGCCGGCGCTCTCGCGAAGTGCGGTCGTTCGGACCCCTTGTTCAGCGCGTGGGCTGCAGCCTCGGGAGGCCAAGTCGCGCGGCCACCGCGTCCATGGCCGGGTCGCGTCCGTCCCGGTAGTCCACCGAGGAAGGGGCGGCCGCGATATCGGGAAGCAGGGAGTCGGGGTCGCCGCCGGGCCACGAGTTGAAGAACTTCGTGGAGTAGGACACCGAAAGAGCAGAGTTGGGCAGCGTGAACGAGCGGACTTCTCCATAGCCGTTCGGCTTGCCTCCCGTGGGTTCCCCGACGAGGATCGCGCCGTTCTCGCGCTTGAGCGAGATCGCGTTCATGAGGGCCGAGGAGAAGGTGGAGTTCCCTATGAAGGCGAAGAGCCGGCCCGACTGGGCGAGGAAGGAACGCGCGCGCAGGCCGGAGAGCAGGGGATCGAGCACCGAAGAGTCGCCGCCTCCGTTCGCGCGGAGATCCACGATCACCGCCCGGGGCGAGCGGCGGTCGATATCGTCGAGCACCCTCTTCGCGAAGGACGACATCGGATCGTTGGCCGCGTTCTGGCAGCGGTTGTACTGAAGGTAGAGCACGTCGGGGTCGGTCCACGTGTACCAGTAATTCTCCTGACCGCGCTGTCGGTACAGGGGCAGCGGCGCAGAGGAGGCGTCCGCGAACGTTCCCTCCCTCCCCGCGGCCAGGGCGGGCAGTTCGGCCTGGGCGGCCGTGCCATCCGGCAGGACCACGGACATCCGCACGCGCTCGGCATCGGCCACGATGCGCTGGGCACGGAGGATCTCCGGGATCACGAGGTAGTTCGGGCCGATGGCGCGGAGCCACGCGTCGTTATCGCGCGAGACGACGGGTCCGATCCTCTCGATGGCCGTGGCGATATCGAGGTCGCCGATCGTCACGATCCGGCCGCCGAGCAGTGCTTCTCCGCCCGGCGCTGCGGAGGTCACCACGAGGCCGTCGGACAGGAAGCGCATCCTTATCGGAAGCCGCCGGAAGCCCGGATAGCTGAAGGGTGAGATTGCGGTGTGGGCATCGCCGGGTAGAGCGGCGAGACGGATGAGACCGGTCACGACCTCGTAGTCGGTCATCTCCGCGACCCGGGTCTTGAGGCTGTCGACTTCTCGGTCGAAGGTCTCGCGGCTGGTCCTGAAGAAGAGGTTCGCATGGAGCCTGGGCAGGTCCTTCGCCAGGGTCTCGATGTCCTGCACGAACCGGCCATCTCGCGTCGCGGCCGGGGTCGGGGCCGGGCTGGGGCCTTCCGGCGTCGACCCGCACGAGGCCAAGAGGGGAACAGACAGGGTCAGCAAGAGCGGGAGCGCGGCGCGAGACATGAAGAATGGCCTCCAGTCCATTCAAACACCGGAAACGCCATCTCTGTCACTCCCCGTCGAAAAAACCTCCCCCCTCTTCGGGCTACTCGCCGTGGGCCCCCAGCAAGCCGAGTTCCCTCGCGAAGCGGGCGTAGGTGAATCCGGCGATCACGTCGTAGACGAAGTGCACGACCATCGCCGGGTACAGGGAGTCCGAGATGAAGACCAGCGCATGGAAGGCCGCGGCGATGGCCGCGATGGCGAGAACACTGCGAGGTCCCTGGATCGCATGGGCGAGAGCGAACGAAGCGATGGAGAGAGCGATCCCCAGGGCGAGGCTGCCGGTGAGCCGCGCGACGAGGGCGGGCAGAACGCCGCGCCATACCAGTTCTTCGCCGATTCCAGCGGAGAGTGACAAGACGATCCACATACGCCGCTCTCTCCGGTTCGTCGGCGCGAAGAGCCGCCAGGTCGGCTTGTCCTCCTCGATCGACCGGCGCCAGTGGGGGCGCACCAGCAGCAGCGCCACCCCGAGGAATACGCTGGAGGCGGCCCACGAGAGCAGCGAGGGCGCCTCCGGCGGAAAGAGCTCGATACCCTCCATGAAACCGGTGACCAGCGCGAGCACCCCCAGCACGATCTGCGGCAGGAGCATGGCGTAGAAGCGCAGCGCGAGGGGTATGCCCGCCATGGCGAGAGCGCTCTCCCGGTTCCGCAGCACCGCCCAGGGGACCACGACGGTCACGAAGACGACGAAGGCCCAGCCGAGCAGAGAAATGGAGGCGAGGTTCAAAAGGGGACCTCCGCCGGCGGTCAGAATTTGTACACTGCGCAAGTGCGGCGGATTGTAGGCGACACGGCGGAGTCGGGCCTGAGCCCGTCCACCTCTTCGTTTCATCAGGCGACCCGGTCGTGGTTCGGGAAGCGTTTCGACGGCCCATCGCCCGCCCAGAAGAAGGCCTGGCCCCACATCATGGCCGGCGATTCGACGCTGATCGCGGCGCCCACGGGCTCCGGAAAGACCCTCGCCGCGTTCCTGTGCGCGATCGATCGGATGGTGTTCGACGGCGCCGACACACGGCCGGCCGCAGCCCGGCGCGGCGTGCGCATCCTCTATATCTCGCCGGTGAAGGCCCTCGCCAAGGACGTGGAGAAGAATCTTCAGGAGCCGCTTCGCGGGATCTGTGAAGTCGCGAAGACGCGGGGCGACGCGTTCCTTGTGCCTCGCGTCGCGGTGCGATCGGGCGACACGCCCCAGAGCGAGCGGCAGAAGATGCGGAGGGACCCTCCCGATATCCTCATCACCACCCCCGAGTCGCTCTTCCTGATCCTGACTTCCGATGCGCGCGAGATCCTGCGTGCGGTCGACACCGTCATCATCGACGAAATCCACGCCATCGTGGGGACCAAGCGCGGCGCCCACCTGGCTCTTTCCATCGAGAGGGTGATGCGGCTCGCGGGCAGGCCTATCCAGCGCATCGGCCTGTCCGCAACTTCCCGGCCGCTCGACCTGGTGGCGCGCTTCCTGGCCGGATCGCGAGGACGAAAGGTCGAGATCGTCGACGCCTCGGTCAAGCGGGCGTTCGACGTGACCGTCGAATCCGCGGTGCTCGACATGACCGCGCTGCCGCGCGAGACCATCGAGACGCCGGGGCCCGCTTCGGGCCGGCCTGAGGTCGAACGTCCGTGGATGGGCTCCGGGACCTCGTCCTCGGCCGTGGGCTTTGTGCCGCCTCAGGCCGCGGGAGGGGAGGGTCCGCCTCCGGTCCAGGCCGCGCCTTCGATCTGGCCCGCCATCCACCGCCGGGTCCTCGCACTGATCCTCGCCCATCGCAGCACCATAGTCTTCGTCAATTCACGGCGCGTGGCCGAGCGGGTGGCGGCGGCGCTCAATGAGCTTTCGGGGGATGGCGAGCCGATCTGTCGCGCTCATCACGGTTCCCTTGCGAGGGAGGAGCGCGAGCTCGTGGAGCAGGCGCTCAAGGAGGGGAGCCTGCGCGCAGTGGTCGCAACCTCCTCTCTTGAACTTGGCATCGACATGGGAGCGGTCGACCTCGTGGTCCAGGTGGAAACGCCGCCCTCGGTCGCGAGCGCCACCCAGCGCGTGGGCCGGGCCTCGCATCACCTCGGAGGCGTACCCAAGGCCCTCGTGTTTCCGACCTTCCGGGGCGATCTGCTCGCCGCCGCCGCCACCATCGACGCGCTCCAGCGCGGCGACATCGAGCCCGTCACCCTGCCTCGCAACCCGCTCGACGTCCTGGCCCAGCAGATTCTCTCCATCCTCGTCACCGAGGAGATGAACATCGACGATCTCTTCGCCCTGGTTCGAAGCGCCGCCTCCTTCGCGGCGCTCCCCCGTTCGGTGTTCGACGGCGTCCTCGACATGCTCGCCGGCCGCTATCCCTCGCACGACTTCCGCGACCTGCGTCCGCGGATCGTGTGGAATCGCGATACCGGAGACCTGCGCGCCCGGCCCGGGGTGAGCATGATCCTCTTCGCGAACGCGGGCACCATCCCCGACCGCGGCCTGTTCGGCGTTTATCTCGCGGGGAGTGCGGCCACCGACGATCCGCGCCGGGGGCCGTCGCGCCGGGTGGGCGAACTCGACGAGGAGATGGTCTTCGAAAGCCGCGTCGGCGACATAGTCATGCTCGGGGCGTCGTCGTGGAGGATCGACGAGATCCAGCGCGACCGCGTCATGGTGACGCCGGCCCCCGGCCTTCGCGGCCGCATGCCCTTTTGGAAGGCTGACCGGCCGCCGCGGCCGGTGGAGAACGCGAAGCGCATCGGGGCTCTGTCGCGGAAGATCCTGACTCTCGGCCGGAAGAAGGCGGGCGAGCTGCTGACCGGAACCTATGCCCTCGAAGCCAGCGCGGCCAGCAACCTCGTGGCCTACGTCTTCGATCAGAAGCAGGCCTCCGCCGTTCCCACCGATCACGAACTCGTGCTCGAGCGCACCCGCGACGAAATGGGCGACCTGCGGCTGTGTCTTCTCTCCAGCTTCGGCGGCCGCGTCCATCAGCCCCTCGCCCTCGCCATCGTCCGCAGGATGAAGCGCGAAGGGCTTCACGAGGTCGAGGTGATGGTGAGCGACGAGGGCATCATCCTGAGGCTGCCCGATCGCGACGAGGCGCCGGCGCTCGGCGACCTGCTGCCTTCGTCGAAGGAACTCGAGAAGCTCGTCCGCGAAGAGCTGTCCGACTCGACCCTCTTTGCCGCGCGGTTCCGCGAGGCCGCGGGCCGGAGCCTGCTCCTCCCGCGTCGAAGGCCGGGCTCGCGCTCGCCCTTGTGGGCGCAAAGGCAGAAGGCCCATGCCCTGCTCTCGGTGGCTTCCCGCTTCCCGTCGTTTC
>JAIBCN010000081.1 GCA_019694155.1 Vicinamibacteria bacterium
TTGATCTGCTTGTCCGCGATCTCGCTCGTCTCCCGCAGGCTCCGCTTGCTCGCCACCACCACGCCGATCACGGGGTCGGCGTCGGGGTCGGCTTTCTGGATGACCGGGGGCAGGATGTTGGGCGGGAGCTGGCGCAAGGCGCCTGAGACCTTCTCGCGCACGTCCTGGGCCGCGTCCTCGATGTTCCTCTCGAGGACGAACTTCGCGGTGATGCGCGTGTTGCCCTCGGTGGTGCTCGCGGTCAGCTCGTCGAGCCCGGAGAGCGTCGAGAGCGCTTCCTCGATGGGCAGCACGACCTGGGTCGTCACTTCCTCGGGGGTGGCGCCGGGGAGCCTCAGGGTGATGTTGACGGTGGCGGGGTCGGCGCGCGGGAAGAGGTCCACGCCAAGATCGCGGAAGGAGAAGACGCCCAGGACGACCAGGAAGCTCACCAGCATCACCGCGAAGACGGGACGCCGGACGCAGAGGGCGGCGAGGCTCACGGCTGCTTCACCGGCTCGACCGGAGACCCTTCACGAAGCTCCTGGCCTTCGGGGGCGATGGCCACGGTGTCCTTCGCGGTGAGGCCGTCGAGGATCTCGACGTCGTCCCCGCTGCGCTCACCGAGCTTCACCTCCTGCTCGTGAAGCTTGTTCTCTTTGACCGTGAAGATCTTGTAGACGCCGAACACATAACGGACCGCCGCCTCGGGGACCATGAGCGCCGAATCCACCTGGTTCGACGCGATGGTGGCTTTGGCGAAGAACCCGGGCTTGAGCTGACCGTCGGCGTTCTTCAGCAGGGCCTCGACCTCGAGCGTGCGGGTCTGCGCGTCCACCGAGGGGCTCATGCGCGCGACGGTTCCCGTGAAGGTCTTCCCCGGGAAGGCTTCGACTTCCACGTGGACGGCCTGGCCGATGGAGATCCACCCCGCGACTTTCTCGGGGACTTTGAGCCGCACGCGGAGGGGATCCACGCGCACGATCACCATGACCGGGGTCTGCACGCGCAGGTACTGGCCGGTCACCACCGAGCGCTCCTTCACCTGGCCGGGGAAGGGGGCGCGGATCACCGCGTCCGCCAGTTTCTTCTCGGCGAGCGCGTAGGTCGCCTTGCGCTGCCGCAGTTCGGCGCGCAGGTTCTCCACGGACTGCAAGGACATGTCGTAGGCGGCTCTGGCGGAGTGGTATTTCGCCTCCGCCTCGTCGAGCGTTCCCTTGGGAATGAGGCCGTCATCGAAGAGGGATTTCGCGCGGCGATACTTCGACTCCGCGTCGTCGAGGTCGGCGGCTGCTCGCTTGGCCTCCGCGGCGAGCTTCGGATCGGGCACATCGTCCGCGCCTTCGACGAGCCCGAGCTTCGCGCGGGTGGCCTGCAAGGAGGCCTGCTGCTGGTCGCGGGCGAGGCCCAGTTCCACGGGAGAGACCTGCACCAGGGGCTGACCGGCCGCCACGTGATCGCCGAGGTCGACGAAGACCTTGTCCACCCGGCCTTCGATCTCGGAACTCACCGCCACCTCATCGAAGGCGAAGAGCGAGCCGACCGACGAGACATCGCGCCGCAGATCGCGCTTCTCCACGCCCACCAGCCGGGCCTTGAGGGCGGGCATCGACTTCGCCTCGGATGATCGAGCGCGGCAGCCGCCCATCACGAAGAGCGGGAGCGTGAGAAGAAGCAGCGGGGAAGGTCGTCGCGGGAAGTTCAAGGTGCCTGGTGTCCTGCCAAAGAAGTGACGGCCGCACGCCCGCGGATTGCCAGGCAGCTTACCCCCCGCCCCTTTTCTCCCGAAAGGGCGGGAGGCGCCGCGGGGTCTTCAGGGCTGGATCTTGTAGATGAAGCGCGCCGCGCCCGCCACCCGCGACGGGTCGCACACGATCCGAGCGTTCAGAGTCGAGGGCGGCACGACCGTGGCTTCGCGGGTCCAGGTCTTTCCTTCGTCGGGCGATGCGTAAGCGACGATGCCCGCGCCGCAGACGTAGATGCGCACACGGCCGTCGTCGAGAGCCGCGAGTTCAGGAACGCCGCCGAGGCCAATGGAGGTCTCGCTCGTGAAGACGGCGCCATCGGAAGAACGCGCGAGAAGGCTCGAGGTTCCCCGCGAGGCGGCCATCAGCCACACGCCGTTCGCGAGGCGGGCGACCGAAGGGTCGGTCACCGTCTCCTGATTCGAGAACTGGATGGCGAGGCCGCCGAGGGTAAACCGCTCGCCATCCGTCGAATCGGCCCAGCAGATCCCGCGCTGCGGACCTCCGGGCGGGCCGAAGTTGTTGAGGTAGTAGAGCCGGATCCGGCCGTCGGGAAGGAGGACGGCGTCGGGGTCGGCCATGCCCGCGGGGCCGCGCACGCCGTTCATGGAAAGGGGGCCGATGAGTGTGACGCTGTCTCCATCCACCCGCGCCACCCCGATGGCGCCGCTTTGCCCGTCGACGTAGTAGAGGCGCAGCGTGCCGTCCGGCAGCCGGACGCCGTCGGGCACCGACGCGTGGTCGATCACCATTCGGGAGTCGGTGATCGACAGGCCGTCGGTGGAGTGCGCGAGGACCACCTGGTGGGCGAAGGGACCGTTCGGGTCGGTGACCGGGCCGCCCGTGACGGGCTGGCCCACCGCGCACAGCGCGGCCGTCGACGAGGGAGAGGCGGTCGGCGAAGCGGCCGGAGGCGTGGTGGCCGCCGCAGGCGCATCGCCTCCGCAGCCGGGCATGAGGACGGCCAGGCCGAGAAGGGCCGCGCGCGTGGTGGGCCTCAGGCCTTCTCCTTGCGCAGAACCATGAGGCCGTCGCGGATGGGCAGGAGCACGTTGCTCACCCGGGAGTCCGCTTTCACCATCCAGTTGAAGGCGTGGAGGGCCCTGGTGTGGGCGTCCTGGTCCTTGTCCTTGCGCAGCACCTTGCCGCTCCACAAGACGTTGTCCGCGATGATGAAACCGCCGGGCCGCACCCGGTCGAACACGAGCTTGTAGTAGTTCGTGTAGTTCGGCTTGTCCGCGTCGATGAAGACCAGATCGAAGGCGCCCTGGAGGGTGGGGATGACCTCCGCGGCGGGGCCGAGATGGAACTCGATCCGATCGGCCAGCGGGGACTTCTCCACGAAAGACTTCGCGACCTTCTGGGCGGCCTCGTCCACGTCGAGGGTGATGACCTTGCCTCCCGGCGCGAGGCCTTCGGCGAAACACAGGGCGGAGTAGCCGAGGTACGTCCCGATCTCGAGGACGAGCGCGGGCTGGATCATCTTGGAGAGCATGGAGAGCACGCGCCCCTGGAAAAAGCCGGAGAGCATCGAGTGGTTGGAGTAGTTCGCGTAGCACTCGCGCGCCAGGCTTTGCAGGACCTCTCCTTCAGGCGAGGTGAAATCCTCCGCGTACTTGATCCAGCTGTCTTCCATGGCCGGAGATTCTAGTGGGCGCGGGAATAGACTCCCTGGCATGGCGGCGATGCTCAATCGGTTCTTCGCGCTGGAGCGGCACCGGACGACGGCCAGGGTGGAGGTGATCGGCGGCATCACCACTTTCGTGACCATGGCCTACATCATCGTGGTCAATCCCGCGATCCTCGCGTTCGCGGGGATGCCCACGGGACCGGCCACCGTCGCCACCATCCTCGCCGCCGTCTTCGGCTCGGCGATGATGGGCTTCTACGCGAACCGGCCCATCGCGGTGGCCCCCTACATGGGTGAAAACGCCTTCGTGGCCTTCGGCCTCACCGCGATGGGAATCGCCTGGCCGCAGGCACTGGGCGCCGTCTTCGTGAGCGGTGTCCTCTTCCTTCTGCTCACTATGACCGGCATCCGCGCCTGGATGGCGAACGCGGTCTCGACCTCGATGAAGCACAGCTTCGCCGCGGGCATCGGCCTGTTCATGGCCCTCATCGGACTGTACGAGGCGGGGATCGTGACGAGCTTCGTCACCGGCCTCGCCCCGCAGGCGCTTCTCGCTCCCGGTGCTTCGACCCTGCGCGCGCCCGACGTCCCTCTCAAGCTCGGGAACCTGCGCGATCCGCAGGTGGGTCTCGCGATTCTGGGCTTCGTCCTGATCGTGGCCCTTCAGCACCGCCGCGTGAAGGGCGCCATCCTGCTCGGAATGGCCGCGACGGGGGCGCTCGGCCTCGCCCTCGGATTCGGGACGCTGCCTCAGCACCTCATGGCGCTGCCTTTCGTCGGCGACTATTCGCTGAGCCTCGCCTTTCAGCTCGACATCCCGGGTGTCCTGACCCTGTCCTTCCTGCCCGTGCTCCTGACCCTGTTCCTCATGGGCTTTCTCGATACCCTGGGAACGCTCGTGGCGGTGGGGGCGGCCGGAGACCTTCTGGACGGCCGTGGAAACCTGCCGGAGGTGGAAAGGCCCATGCTGGTGGACGCGGTCTCCTGCATGTTCAGCGGCCTCATCGGCACCACCACCACCGGGGCCTACATCGAGTCGGCGACCGGCATCCGCGAGGGCGCCCGCACCGGCCTCGCCGCGGTCACCACCGCGGTCCTCTTCGCGGCGTCCCTCTTCTTCATCCCTCTCGTCGAGCCCTTGCAGCGCCTCCGCTTCGCCTACGCGCCCGCGCTCGTCGCGGTGGGGCTCGCCATGATGGGCTCGTTCCGCCAGATCGACTTCGAGGACCTGACGGAGGCGGCGCCCGCCTTCGCCACCATCGTGATGATGGTGTTCACCTACAACATCGCGAACGGCCTCACCGCGGGCCTCGTTCTCTACCCGCTAGTGAAGATCGCGGCGGGCAAGGGCCGCGAGTTGCGCGCGGGCTCCGTGGTCCTCGGCCTGCTCTGCGCGGTGTACTACGTGTTCGGCCTGCCGCACTGAGCGCGTCCACGGCGCCCAGCCGTTCTCCCGGCCCGTAGTAGCCTCGCCGGCTCGGCCATGGACTTCACTCCCCTTCGCAGGCATCGGGACTACCGGCTCCTCTACATTGCCCAGAGCGTGTCCTTCCTCGGCACCATGATGACGTACGTGGCGCTGCCGTACCAGATGTTCCAGCTCACCCATTCGTCGCTCAAGGTGGGCCTCCTCGGCGTCGCGGAACTGGTGCCCCTGCTCATGACCGCTTTCGTGGGAGGGGCGCTCGCGGACTCCGTGGACCGGCGCCGCATGGTGATCGTCACCGATGTCCTCCTTGCCGCGGGCAGCCTGTCCCTCGCTCTTCTCGCCTGGCACGGCGCCCCGCCGGTCTTTTCGCTCTATGTCCTCGCCGGCTTCATGTCGGGCATGAACGGGCTGCAGAGGCCTTCGATCGACGCGCTCATGCCGCGGCTTCTGCCGCGCGAGGATCTGATGGCCGCGGCCGCTCTCAGCTCCTTTCGCGGGAGCTTCATCATGATCGTGGGCCCCGCCATCGGCGGGGTTCTGATCGCGTCCATGGGCCTTGCCTTCACTTACGCCATGGACGTCCTGAGCTACGCGCTCGCGCTCGGCTGCATCGTCCTCATCCGCCGCACCGGCGCCCCCGAAGAGGCCGAGCGCCCGACCGTCGAGAGCATCCGGGAGGGCTTCCGCTACGCGCGCAGCCGTCAGGAACTGGTGGGCACCTATGTCGTGGACTTCGTGGCCATGATCTTCGGCATGCCCATGGCGCTTTTCCCCGCGCTGTCGGAGAAGCTCGGCGGCCCCGGGGTTCTCGGCATCCTGTACGCGTCGCCCGCGGTCGGCGCCTTTCTCGCGAGCGTCACCAGCCGCTGGACGCATCGGGTGAAGCGACACGGCCTCGCCGTCACCATCGCCGCCTCGGTGTGGGGCGTCGCCATCGTGGTCTTCGGCTTCTGCGATTCGATCCTGCCCGCCACCGTCTTCCTGGCCTTCGCGGGGGGCGCCGACGCCATCAGCGGCATCTTCCGCTCCACCATGTGGAACCAGACGATCCCCGACCATCTTCGCGGGCGCCTCGCCGGAATCGAGATGGTGAGCTACACGAGCGGCCCGATGCTCGGACATCTCGAAGCGGGTCTCGCCGCCGCCGCTTTCGGCGTCCGGGCCTCCGTCGTCTCCGGCGGCGTGCTCTGCGTGCTCGGAGTCGCCCTGTGCGCTGTCCTTCTCCCCCGGTTCATCAGCTACGACGCGGATGAATTCCGGAAGGCTCAAGTCGCGCGATAGGGAGGCTTGGATCTTCCGGCGAAGGGCGGAGGGCGAAGGGAGGGTGGGTGGACCGCAGTTCGGATTGTCTTTCAGGCCGGGCGGCGGAAACTCCCGGTCCGGCCGCCGTACAATCGCTCGAACCTCGCTTTCCCTGGAGACCCTCATGCGCCCCACCCAGAAACTCATCGCCCTCGGCCTCGCGTGCGCCTTCCTGCTGACCTCGAACACGGCGTTCGCCCAGCGCGGCCGCGGCTTCGGCCAGCCCGATACCCTCGCCTGGCGATTCCTCGGGCCTGCCGTGGGGAACCGCATCGCCTCCATTGCGGGCATTCCCGGCGACCCCACGACCTACTACGCGGGAGCCGCTTCCGGCGGCATCTGGAAGACCACCGATGGAGGCGACCGGTGGCTCCCCGTCTTTGAAGGGCAGCCGGTTCAGGCGATCGGCGCTCTCGCGGTGTCGCTTGCCGACCCCGCCGTTGTCTGGGCGGGAACGGGTGAGGCCTGGGCCATCCGCGACAGCGACGTGATGGGGGACGGCATCTACAAGTCGACCGACGCCGGCCGCACCTGGACCCACATGGGCCTTGGCGAGACCGGCCGCATCGGCAAGATCGTCACCCACCCGACGAATCCCGATGTCGCCTACGTCTGCGCGGCCGGGCGCATCACCGGGCCCCAGCAGGAGCGGGGCGTCTATCGCACCACGGACGGAGGCAGGACCTGGGAGCAGGTTCTCTTCGTCGACAAGAACACGAGCTGCTCCGGCCTCGACATGGACCCGAAGAACTCCCGCAAGTTGATCGCGGGCACCTGGCAGGTCGAGATGCATCCCTGGGCCATGCTCTCGGGCGGCCCCGGCTCGGGCATCTACATCTCCAACGATGCCGGGACCACGTGGAAGCGGGTGGAGAGCCCGGGCCTTCCCGTTTCCCCGGTCGGGAAGATCGATGTGGCCATAGCACCCACCGACTCGAACCGCGTGTACGCCCTCATCCAGACCGCGGACCAGGGCTCGGTCTGGCGGTCGGACGACGGGGGCGCCAGCTGGCGCGCCGTCAACTACGACCGCGCTCTCATCGGCCGCGCCGGCTATTACATCGGCATCGAGGTCTCGAGCGACAACCGCGACGAAGTCTACGTGGCGGACTCCTCGTTCTGGGGCTCGGTCGACGGCGGAGAGACGTTCAAGCAGGTGCCGATGGGCGGCGATACCCACGACATCTGGATGGATCCGAAGAACGGCGACCGCTACGTGGTCACCCATGATGGCGGCCTGAACATCACCACGCAGCGCGCGCGGTCGAGCAAGCGCGTGACCCTGCCCATCGGGCAGATGTACCACGTGGCGGTCGACAACGAGGTTCCCTATCG
>JAIBCN010000012.1 GCA_019694155.1 Vicinamibacteria bacterium
GCACCCTTCGGGGGTCGAGGTCCCTTTTTCAGAGGAAATTTTGTAAAGCACCGCAAGGCCTAGTTGACCAGGCACTTCCGACTCTCCGGCTCGTAGACCTTCCGACCTCTCCAGCCCACCCAACACTTAGTATCCCGAACTAGATAATTCGATAACTCGAGCGGGAAATTTCGACCGGCCGTTGACGCCCTCTGATTCAACTTCATCCTCCCCAGGCAATTACACGCCTTTCAGGTTCCGCGGGTCAAGCGCTCCCTCTGGCCTCGCAGTGTATTTCGATAAAAGCCGCGGAGGGAGGTGTTCCCAGGGGCTCTCGACGCCTCGGCCGCCGCGGTTGAGGACGTGCGTGTAGATCATGGTCGTGGAGATGTCAGCGTGGCCGAGCAATTCCTGGATTGTTCGGAGGTCGTAGCCGCGCTCGAGTAGGTGTGTCGCGAAAGAATGCCGCAGAGTGTGGCAGGTCGCTGGCTTGAGTACGCCGGAACCTCGAAGTGCATCATTGAAGGCCCGTTGAAGGACCGTCTCGTGCAGGTGATGGCGAAAGCGGCGGCCGGTGGCGTCGATGTAAGTGCGTGTCGCCGGAAAGGCCCAGTACCACGACCAGTCTCTTGCCGCCGTTGGGTATTTGCGTCCCAGTCGGTTGGGCAGGGCCACAAAGATGTCTCCGCTTCGACGGTCGGCTTCATGGGCCCTCTGGACCTCGATGAGATGGGCCAGGAGGGCCATCTCCAGGCCGGGAGGCAGCATGGTTCGGCGGTCCTTTTGTCCCTTTCCCCGCCGGACCACGATCTCCTTGCGGTCGAAGTCGATGTCCTTCGCTCGAAGCTGCAGCACTTCCATGAGGCGGAGTCCGCAGGCGTAGATAAGAGACGCCGCCAGCCCGGCCGGGCCGCTCATGCGGTCGAGGATCGCGGCGACCTCGTTCTGAGACAGAACCACCGGGACGCGCTCGGGCAGCTTGGCGCGGGGTGTGCCCTGCAGTCCCTTCAGTTCCCGGCCGAGGACGTTGCGGTACAGGAAGAGGATGGCGCTGAAGGCTTGATTCTGGGTGGAGGCCGAGACCCGGAGGCGCGTGGCCAGGGCCTCCAGGAACCTGGCGATCTCCGGCTCGGCCATGGTGTCGGGGTGGCGCCGGCCGCTGAACACGATGAAGCGGCGGATCCAGAAGACGTACGCCTTCTCTGTACGCGGTGAGTAGTGCTTCGAACGGATGACCTCCCGGACGTGATCCAGGAAGCGGGGCTTGGCAGAAGGGGTGGCCTCGATTCGGTTTGCAGGCATGGGGACTCCGAAGGTTCGAGGGAGAGGCTGCGAGGGTAGTCGGAGCCTCGGCCGGATCGGGTCCCCGTCGCGGCTCTCGTTTCTTACGGAGGACTGAGCCGGTTCAGTCCGAAGGCAAGGATCGCCACCACCGCCAAAACGCCCGTGCCAAATCGGGCGGGGGCCAGGTTGGGGGAGGGCCTCGCGGCGGAACGCTTCATCAGACCGGTCGTAAGGGCGAGTCCTGCGAGGATCAGCACCGCCTTTTCGAGGTCCACGACATACGCCGGATCCGAGAAGGAGTTACCTGGCAGGCTGGGCTCGAAGTTCGTCGCGGAGTTCGCGAACATCGTGCGGTACGGGTTCACGTTCCTCCGCCAGTCGCTCGACATGGTGTTCGTGATCTGGCAGCCGAAGACGAAGAGCAGCACCGCCGCGGCCTTGAAGCTTGCGGGAGCTTCGCCGCGAAGGGCGCGGGAAAGGAAGAGGGCGGGTACGAACACGACGGGGGCCATCAGGCGGGCGGGGGATCCTAGCGAGGCTCCGTCGTGGACCGCGGAGGTGAGCCACACCACGGCGAACAGGCACCAGGTTTCCACCGTCGATCGCGAAGGGCGCTTCAATGCGGAGAGCGCTACCACTCCAAGAACCAGGATGGGGGCGAAGACCAGTAGACCGTCGCGACCGCCCAAAAGCGCCTTCACCAGACCGGCGGCGAAGCGCAGCGACAGGGGATTGGGCGAGCCCACGTACTCCTCGGCCTGGCGGATGTAGAGGCCCTCGGGGCGAAACAGGCCCGAGATGTGATGACAATAGAGAAGAGAGGTGAACGCTGTCACGAAGAAGCCGAGAGCGAACCACGCCCTGGCGCTGGTCTTCGTATCGGGGCGGAAGAGGCCGAGGGCCAGGAAGAGCGCGGCCACCACGGTCAGCTTGGGGTGGATCCACAGCAGGTACCCGCTCACCAGGCCGCAGGCGAGAGCCGTCGCGGGCCCGAGGGTGCGGTCGCTTGTGCGGAGCCGCCTCAAGAGCCAGGGGAAGATCCAGAGCGACAGGGCCTCGGGGAAGAGCTGGTAGCCGCCGACGTACACCGGCGCGGAGAGGAACACGAGGCCCACGAGGCTTGCGGATCCCAGCGAATCGCGTGTGAGATCGAGGGAGAGAAGCCACAGTTCCCTTGCCGCGAGAATCCAGACGACCGCGAGCAGAACGAAGACGTAAATCCCCGGATCGCGCCCGGGCAATACCGCTTCGCCAATGCCGAGCGCCACCGCGACCAGCGCGGGCAGGCCCGGGGGTTGGAGGTGGTAGAGGCCGCCGTCGAGGCCGCGCACCGTCCAGTTGCCCGCGTTCCATACGTGGCCTTCGGGAACCACCAGCGGGCGGAAGAGATTGAGCGCGGAGTCGCGGCTCACCAGCGCGAGGTTCCGCACCTGCTGCACGCGCGTCGCGAAGTCCGGGGTCTCCGTGCGGCCCCCGCTCACGTCCGCGTCGGTGTCGCGCAGGAGGCTGAAGGCGATGCGCAGGTACTTCGGCTCGTCGCCGCCGAAGGCGTCCGCTTCCTTCTCCTGCTGGGGCACGCGGGCGAACGAGACGAACGAGACGAGAGCGAGCGCGAAAAGCGCAAACGCGCGGTGGCTGGTGATCGCTTCGAGCCTGGCCGCCAGAGGCTCCACCGCGACCCGGCCTCGCAGCGCGGTCCACGCGATCACGATGCCCCCGAGCAGGAGCAAGAGGTTCCGCCCCGGGAAGAGCAGGTACGCGAGGATGGGCGGAAGGTCCGAGGCGCTCACGATGCCGCTCGCCAGGTACGGCAGCGCGGCGATTCCGAGGCCGACCGCGAGGTTGATCAACAGCAGGCTATTTTCGATTCTTGACGTAGGTGTCGAGCCAGTTCGCCATCTCGTAAAGCGTGTGCCCCACTGACTCGCGCGCGCGGTAGCCGTGGGCTTCGGCGGGAAGGAAGACGAGTTTCGCGGTGGCGCCGTGGCCTTTCAAGGCCGCGAAGAAACGGTCGGACTGGATGGGGAAGGTGCCGGTGTTGGTGTCGGCCGCGCCGTGAATCAGGAGGATCGGCTCCTTGATCCTGTCCGCGAAGGCGAAGGGCGACATCGCCATGTAGGTCTCCTCGGCCTGCCAGAACGTGCGGTCCTCGTTCTGGAAGCCGAAGGGCGTGAGCGTCCGGTTGTAGGCCCCGCTCCGCGCGATGCCCGCGGCGAAGAGGTCGGTGTGGGCGAGGAGGTTCGCGGTCATGAAGGCGCCATACGAGTGGCCGCCCACCGCAATCCGCTTCGGGTCCGCGACCCCCAGGTCCACGATGGCCTTGACCGCCGCTTCGGCCGAGGCCACGAGCTGCGCGACGTAGGTGTCGTTCGGCTCCTTCCCGTTCTCGCCGACGATGGGCATCTTGGGGTCGTCGAGGATGCCGTAGCCGAGGGTGAGCAGGAAGAGATGAGAAGCGCCCTGCGGCCTTTGGAAGCGATAGGGCGAGCCGCTCACCTGGGACGCGGCGGAGGCGGAGCTGAACTCCTGCGGGTAGGCCCACAGCAGGAAGGGAAGCGGTCCCTGTTCCTTCGTGTATCCCTTCGGCAGGTAGAGATTCGCGGTGAGATCGACCCCATCCTTTCTCTTGTAGTGGAGAACCTCGGGCTTCAGGTCCCCAAGCTGCGGGGTGGGATCGGGGAAGTCGGTGAGCCGGGTCTCCGCCTTGGTGGCGAGGTTCAGGAGAACGTAGTTCGGCGGCTCGGTCACGGATTCGCGGCGAAGCAGCAGCGTGCGCCCCGCGTCGAGAAACGCCACCGGCTGTTCGTACCTTGGCGCGGTGGAGCGGAACAGGCGCGTGGTCTTCTTCGAGAGCAGGTCGTAGCTGTCCACGAAGGGACGATCGCCTTCGGGCGAAGCTCCGGTGCCGGTGAGATACAGGGCCTTCTTGTCCGCGGAGGCGAGAAGGACGTAGCCGTGGGTTCCCTGGGTCAGCAGGAAATCGCCGGGATCGCCGTACCGGTCCTCGGACGACCGATCGAACAGAACCTCGGGGGCGGCGCCCGTGCGCAAGCGCCATGTCCGCGTGCGCTTCGTCTTGTTCCACCCTTCGGTCACCATCGCCGACCCGTCCTCGCCGAAGAGGGCCCCGTCGTACCGGTACTCGAGTTCGACCACGGTCTGGGGCGCTGCGGTGAAGGGCTCGCTCAGGGTCATGAAGGCGTCGCGCTTCGTCGCGGGGTTCTTGGGATCACCCTTGTCCTTCGCCTCCGCCCAGGTGAGGGTGGAGGGCGCCCCGCCGCGCCACGACACGTCGCGCGGGCCGATGGGCACCGCGTCGTTCGAGATGGGGATTCCGTCCTGGAGCGGCGTCTCCGCGACCCGCTTCGCGAGCGTGCCGTCCGAGTTCCACACCTCGGTGGTGGCGGGGAAGCGGGTGAAGGGGACCACGTAGCTGAAGGGCCGCGAGATCTTCTGGACGAGCACGTAGCGTCCGTCCGGGGAGGGAACCGCGCGGCGGTACAGGCCCCAGGGCCCGATGGGAACGGCCGCGCCGTCGAGAGTGATCCGGACCGGCCGCGACGTGGCATAGTGCTCGAAGAGGGCTTCATCGCCCGGGTCCTGGAGCATGTCCTGGTAGGTGGGGTTGGGGGCGGAGCCGCTGCGCGTCTCCTGGATGGCCGGGCCGTTCGGAATGACCGGCTTTTGCGGGGGCTTGCCCTCCGTTCGCATCAGGCAGACGAGGGCGAGGTTCGCGGACCACGAGCACGGCGAACTGAGGACGCCCGAGAGCTTCGCCTCGGTGAGTGTGCGGCTCGCGCCGGTGGCGACGTCAGCCACCGCGAGTTCGAGGCCGTCGTCCGCGCCGAGGATGATCGCGAGGGACTTCGAGTCGGGGGAGAAGGAGGCCTGGACGATCCTCCGGCCCGCGGGGATCTGCACGGTCACCGGCTTCGGCAGAGTGGCGGCGGGCGTCGCCTTCTTCGCGGGAGCCTTGCCTTTCGCGGCCGCGGGTGTCGCCCCGGGCACCGCGATCAGCTTGAGGCCGGTCATGAAGGCGTCGCGCGAACCCGCGTAGGTGCGGGGGTTGATGCGGATTCCGGCGAGACGCAGTTCGGGCGCGCCCACTTCGGAGATGGGCGGCAGGGCGGGTCGCTCCATCACCAGCAGCCACTGCCGGTCGGGCGAGAGTCGCACCGTGGGTGCGGGAGCCGCGTCGAGGATCGCGGGGATGGGTGCGGGCGGCTCCTTGTACTGGGTGGCGTCCGCGGGAAGGGCCGCGGCGAAAAGGGCCATGAGGAGGTGGTTCATTGTTGCTCCGTTCGGTCGCCTGGCGTCACGACCCGCGAAGTCTATGGCCGTTCCCACGATGCCGCGGGAGCGGGCCTGTCGCCCGGGTACGGCGGGGCGGCTAAGCTTCGTTCCGAAAATGACTTCTTCAGCTTTCTCCTCGAGGCGCCGCGCTTGAGCACCTGGATCGTGACCGGCGGCGCCGGGTTCATCGGTTCGAACTTCGTCCGCCAGGCTTTCGCCACCACGTCGAACCGACTGGTGGTCTTCGACTCCCTCACCTACGCGGGCCACATCGAGAGCATCGAGGATCTCTTCGCGGACGAGCGCGTGTCCTTCGTGCGCGGCGACATCGCGGACCGGGACGCCGTGCGGGCGCTGCTCTCCGAGCACCGGCCGCAGGCGATCGTGAATTTCGCGGCGGAGAGCCACGTGGACCGCTCCATCGACGGGCCGGGCGACTTCGTGCGGACCAACGTGAACGGAACCTTCGAACTTCTCGAAGCATCGCGCGCGCTGCTTGCGACCTTCTCCGACGAAGACCGCGCAGCGTTTCGCTTCCTCCATGTCTCCACCGATGAGGTCTACGGCTCGCTCGGCGAAACCGGGGCCTTCCGGGAAGACACGCCCTACGCGCCGAACTCCCCCTACTCGGCCTCCAAGGCCTCGGCCGACCATCTCGTCCGCGCCTGGCACGAGACCTATGGCCTGCCCACACTCATCACCAACTGCTCGAACAACTACGGCCCGTACCAGTTCCCCGAGAAGCTGATCCCGCTCATGATCATGAACGCGCTCGAAGGGAAGAAGCTCCCGATCTACGGCGACGGGGGCAATATCCGCGACTGGCTGTACGTCACCGACCACTGCGACGCCATTCTGGCCGTGCTCAAGAAAGGCAAGGTCGGGGAGAAGTACAACGTGGGCGGGAACTCGGAGCGGACGAATCTCCAGGTGGTGGACGCGCTTTGCGCGGCCATAGAGGCCGAGCGGCCCGCCCGTTCGAACCCGGCGCTCAAGGACCAGGGGCTGGGCGCTTACAACGAGCTCAAGACATTCGTAAAGGACCGGCCCGGCCACGATCGGCGCTACGCCATCGACGCCAGCAAGATCCGGCGCGAGCTGGGCTTCGCGCCGCAGCACGCATTCGAGTCCGGTCTGCGGCTGACTGTGCGCTGGTACCTCGACAACGCGGAATGGACTTCCGCGGTGACCCGCGGAAAATACGATCGGGAACGGCTGGGCCACGCGACCCGGGCCTGAAACCCGGCGTCCCCGACATCAAGGAGACCATCATCAAAGGCATCATCCTCGCGGGCGGTTCGGGCACCAGGCTTTACCCGCTGACTCTGGCCGTCTCCAAGCAGCTTGTCCCCATCTACGACAAGCCGATGATCTATTACCCGCTCACCACGCTGATGCTCGCGGGGATCCGCGACATCCTGATCATCACCACCCCCGAGGACCAGGAAGGCTTCAAGCGCCTGCTCCGGGATGGGTCCCAGTTCGGCATCCGCCTCGAGTACGCGGTGCAGCCGAGCCCCGACGGACTCGCCCAGGCCTTCATCATCGGCCGGGAGTTCGTGGGCAAAGACGCGGTCGCCCTCGCTCTCGGCGACAACATCTTCTATGGCGACGGCCTGCCCCGCGACCTGCAGGCCGCGGCGAAGCGCGAATCGGGCGCTACCGTCTTCGCCTACCGGGTGAAAGATCCCGAGCGCTACGGCGTGGTGGCCTTCGACGGCGCGGGCCGGGCCACCAGCCTCGAGGAGAAGCCGAAGCAGCCGAAGTCGAGCTACGCGGTCACCGGTCTTTACTTCTACGACAACCGCGTCCTCGATATCGCCGCTTCGCTCAAGCCTTCGCCGCGCGGAGAACTCGAGATCA
>JAIBCN010000051.1 GCA_019694155.1 Vicinamibacteria bacterium
AACTCATCGGTGCGGTGATGAGGGATGTTCTTTCCCATCGCCTGAAGGACGACCGGGGAAAGAGGAGTCGGACCGGGAGTGAAGAGTCGTGTCTTGGCAATCATGGGAAGCACATTCTCGCGCACTTGGGTTCTTGAGCCTTAGTTCATTTGATTCACGTCCACAGGTAGATGAAGCCCCGCATCCGCGCCCGTTGTGACCATGGAAATCAAGTCCGGTTCTGATCGACCTCAGCCGGCCCCCGATCGAGCGCGCGGGGCGGCCCCTCGTGCCCTGGTGGCGAGGGTCGGAGCCCTGGGCGATCTGCTGCTCACCCGCCGTCTCACCTTCTCGCTCTTCCTTGCGGGATTCCGCACCACGCTCCTCGCGCCCGCCCGGCATGCGTCCCTGCTGCTTGGGGATCCGTGGGTCGATACGGTCCTCGATTCCGAGAGCGCGCGCTTTGCCTCGGTGTTCGCTGGCTCCTGGCCCGAGGAGGCGGGCTTCGACCTGGGCCTCGTGATCTCGAACTCGAAGGGGCTTGCCGAAGCCGTACGGAGGGCTGCCACGCAGGTGATCCGGATCCCCCCCGGACCGGAGCGAGCCGACGTGTCGATTGCCCGGCAGTGGGCGGATGCCGCTCAGCCGGCCTGCAAGCCCTTCACGGGCACGCTCCCCCGACTCGGGACCGCACCGGGCGACGCCGTTGTCACCGGAGCCACCCTCCTGCATCCGGGCAGCGGCTCTCCATCGAAGAACTGGCCCGTTGAGAGGTTCATGGAGGTGGGACAAGAACTCTCGAGCCTGGGGCACAGGGTCATCTGGCTACGGGGGCCGGCCGAGGCGGGGTTCCCGGAGAGTATCCCCTCCGACCAGATCGTCGATCGTCCTCCGCTTCATGCGCTCGCCGCCACCCTTGGACAGTCCAGGCTCTACGTAGGCAACGACTCCGGGGTTTCCCATCTGGCGGCGGCGGTCGGAACTGCTTCGGTCGTCGTCTTTGGCCCAACCAGCGCGATGGTGTGGCGTCCGGATGGACCGTCGGTCCGCACGGTGATCGCGGAGGGGAGCGAACTCTCGAACGTGCGCGTGAGTGACGTTCTTGCCGCGGCGAAGGAAATGGCCGGATCGAGTCCGAGTGGACCTCTCTAGCGGCGCCAGCGCGCCGGATCAGGATGCGGGCGGGGCCTTGGAGGGCGCGGGCAGCGGGCGGATGGGAGACATCTTCTCCGGGAACTTCGGTGTGATCTTCGCGTAGGCCTTCCGGAAGTGCTCGAAGTCAGCCTCCATGTCGCCGCTCGGGTGGATGAGATCTCCCGTAAAACCGCCGGTCTTCGTCCGGTAGTCGATGAACGCGCACACGATCGGAACCTTCGCTTCCATGGCGATCCAGTAGAAGCCGGTCTTCCAGCCTTCGGTCAGCTTTCGGGTTCCTTCGGGCGCCACGCCGAGCAGAAAGGCGTCGGTCGAATGGAACCAGGCGGCCGCCTGCTGGACCGTGTTCTGGCGCTGTGACCGGACAACGGGCACGGCGCCGAGGCCCTTGAGGAGCCAGCCGAGGGGACCCTTGAACATCGTGTGTTTGCCGAGGAAGCGCAGGTCGATGCGGAGAAGGGAGGCGCAGCCAAGCATCCAGAAGCCGTCCCAGTAGGAGGTGTGCGGCGCGCAGATCATCACGTACTTCGGCACGCCGGCGGGCGGCGCGCCCACCGCCTTCCAGCCGGTGAGCCCGAAGATGACTTTGGCCAGGCCGCGTATGAAGGCGGTCTGGATGAGCGGGTTCCGGGGAATCCGCTTCGGCGCCGCGGCGGTTGAAGACTCCG
The DNA here is from genome assembly GCA_019694155.1 of Vicinamibacteria bacterium. Taxonomy (GTDB): domain Bacteria; phylum Acidobacteriota; class Vicinamibacteria; order Fen-336; family JAGNNV01; genus JAGNNV01. The sequence goes on from JAIBCN010000051.1 coordinate 1,803, forward strand.
GGTTCATCAGGCGGCGGCCACGGCCTTCGAGATCTGGTCGAGATGGCCTTCGTCATGGCCGGTCATGATCTCGACGATACGCTCGATCGAGACCTCTCCGCGCTTGGGATGGATGCCCACCCGCTTCCAGGAGCCGGCGGGCAGCGCCCGGAGGAGGCAAAGCGTGTCCGCGCGCAGGCGCGCGAACTCCTTGAGGGCGGCGCCGCGGTCCTGAGCGTTGTAGCCGTGCTTCGCCACGAGGGCCTCGAAGTCGACGGTGTAGAAGGCGGGCTTGTCCGAGAAGGCCGTCTTGACGATTCGATCCGCCCACAGTTTCTCGACGTCGCGGAGATGGCAGGCCACCTCCATCGCCGACCACTTGCCGGGCGCGGGCGGCCGCCGCAAAACCGCGTCGTCGACCTTGTTCAGGAGGTCCGCGAGTTTCTTCGGCGCGGCCTGGAGCGCATCGAAAGCCGCCGCGCGCTTCTTGATGCCTTCGATCTGACCGAGGTGTGCCTCGTCGTTCCCCATCGCGTGGCGCCGCAGCAGGTCGTCCATCGACAACGGGCCGGCGGTCTCATGAACGCCCGAACGCTCCCATCTCGCACCTTTCACCGACTTGAGCAGTTTCAGGCATTCCTTGCGCGTCTTGAGCCAGTCGCGCAAAAGCTCGGACAGCTTCATTCCCCTGTAGTCGTCGCGGATCGCGATGAGGTCGCCATCGAGATCGGGCAGCGTGGGATTGTCCTCGGAGAGGATGCGCCGGTAGCGGGTGAGGTAGGCGTCCCGCTCCATGTCCCGCATGTGCGCGACGATTTCCAGGATGGACCACTTGCCCGGGCCCGGGGGCCACAGGAGGAGCTTCTTCGGCACCCCTTTGAGCGCCTGCTTCAGGCGGGCGGGCGTTTCGGCGACGATGTGGAGCAAAGCGGCTCGTTCGAGGTCGGTCATTTCCTGTCCAGTGTCCTTCCAAAGGTTGCATGATTCATAGGGCGGCCCGACGCATTCGCGCCAACCGGCCCGCGTCGCGAAGACGTCACGAGCAAGGACCAGGCGCCGAGTTTAGTCAGGACATCCAGGGGCCCGATGAAGCCTCCTAAACTCAGCCCGGTGATCGCCGAGGAGATGAGAGGGACCCGGGTGTGCCGGCGTGCGGCATCGCTCGTCCTCGGAATTCTGATCGCCGACCTCATCCTGATCGTGGTGACCGGGGGACTTTCGATCCTCACGCCCTCGCTCAAACCCACGCCCATGGCGTTCGCGGCGCGCGAAGTCCTGGTGGCGCTCGTCCTGGGCGTCCGCGTCCGGATCCTCGCGCGGGAAGATCGCCGACTCTCCTCGGGACGGCTGATGCTCGCGCTCGCGATCTTCCCCGCGCTCTTCCACCTCCACTTCATCGGCCGGCGGATCACGGGCGACGCCGTCTACTACTACGTGTACACGCGGTCGATGATCCGCGACGCCGATGTGGATTTCGCCAACGAGTACCAGCACTACGACCTGCTCAGGCGCGGGGACTTCTCCATGCCCACCGACACCGGGCACCGGCGGAGCATCTACTCGGTGGGTCCGGGCCTCCTGTGGACGCCCTTCTTCGTAGCCGCGGACGGACTGAACCTGGTTCTGAACGGCCTGGGCTTCGAAGTCAACACGTCGGGCTACGGTCCGGTTCACATCAATGCGGTGGCGCTCGGCTCATTCGCCTATGGAATCGCCGCTCTCTTCGTGATTCATGCCTTTCTGCGACGGCCCTTCGGCGACCGGCTGGCCGGGGGCGCCGTGCTGCTCCTCTGGTGGGCTTCGTTCTACGAGTGGTACCTCGCCGAGCAGCCGCTCACCTCCCATCCCCTGTCCGTCGTTCTCGTCGCCGCATTCTTTCTGCTTCGCCAGAAGGAAGCCCTCGCGACGTCCGGGGGGTCGCTCGTCATGGGCCTCGTTCTGGGCGTGGGCATGAGCGTGCGGTGGCAGAACGGCGTGTACCTGCTGCTGCCCGCGGTCGACCTCCTGGCCGCCGCGGCGCGTCGCGAGGCGCTCGGCGGAATCGTCAGGCGCGGGCTCTCGATGAGCGCGGGCGTGTTCGTGGGCATCCTTCCGCAGATGCTCGCGTGGAAGGCGATCTACGGCGAGTATCTCCTCTCCTACCCGCCCCACGGAGCCGATTTCCTCCGCCTCGATCGCCCCTTCCTGCTGAACACGCTCTTCTCGTCACGGCACGGGCTGCTCTCCTGGACGCCCGTGTTCTGGCTGTGCGTGCTCGGGTTGATCCCCCTGACGCGGCGCCATCCGCGGCGCTTCGCGATCCTGTGGGCGCCCCTGCTCATCATGACGTACGTAAACGCCTGCAGTGGAGACTGGTGGTCGGGCGGGGCCTACTCGAATCGGCGGTTCGACAGCCTCCTCCCGGTATTCGCGCTTGGACTGGCGGCGTTCCTCCAGTCGGCGACCACCTTCGTGCGCCGGCATCCCACGACACTCCTGGCCGGCCTCGTAATCGGAGGCGCGGTGTGGAATCTGAGCTTCGTCCGCGCGGTGCAGCGCGAAGAAGCGCGGGCTGGCGACTCGCTCACCTTCGCCGCCCGTTCGCTGGCCGCGGCCCGAGCCCTCTCTCATGACATCGGCTTTCCCACCACCTGGCCGGCGAGCTGGATCTTCGCCGCCCGCTACGACGCGTCCCCCGGCGCCTTTGATCTTGCCGCCGGCAAATATCTCTTCTACCGCCAGAACAACCTGAACGGCATCGCCGACATTGGAACCGATGACGACTCGGGCTTGATCCTCGACGGCTTTGGCGCCATCCGCCAGGACGGTCCGATCGCCTATCGCGGGGTCGAATCGGAAGGGCGGCTCATCGTGTCTCTCGATCTGCCCGAGACCCTTGGAGTCGCATTCGCGGCTCGATCGCCCGGTGACCGGCCGTCGAAGGTCGAGGTGACGATAAACGGGCAGGCCGCCGGCTCCTTTCAAGTCGAGACCTCCTGGGGGGAGGGAGGGATCGAGGTCCCTCAGGCGCTGTGGGCGAGGGGTCCGAACATCGTGACGCTGCACGCCGATCGAAGGATCGATATCGATCGCGTGAGCTTCGTGAGGCCTGAGCGATGATCGGCCTCTCTGTAGAACGTTCGGTGGTCCGGCTCGCGGCCGCGGCCCTGCTGCTGTCGATTCCCTTGGGGGCGACGCCAGGCACCTCGGGCTCCGGACTCCTGCTCATCTTCGCCGCATCGTCAGCGGCTTTCCTCTGGCTCGCCGCGGGTCGGGCGCCTTTCCGCCTTCGCCTCGCCGCAGCCGTCCTTGTCGGTGTCGCGCCTACCGGGTTGGCGCTTCTTCGGGCCTCGTGGTGGACCGTCTCTCTGGACAACCTCCTCACCGCGTTGTTTGGCGCCCATGGACTGCTCTACGGCGCGCCGCTCCTCTGGTGCGGTTTCCTGGGATTGATCGGCCTGCGTCATGAGGCGCCCGGACTGACTCGCCTTGCTCTCGCCGCGGTGCTCCCGGGAACTCTCGGACTCCTGGTCTCGACGGACGGGCTCGACGCGCGAGTCCGCATGATGACCTGGGCGCCCTTCCTCCTGCCCGGGCTCGCTCACTGTTTCGGGAAGATGCGCGCCTTCGCCGCGCGGCGTCCCGAACGGGTTCTCGCGGCCGGCGGCGGGCTGCTTGTCTTGTGGAACGCGCTCTTCATGGAACAGTACCGGCGGCGTCTGCTGCCCAGCGACGACACGGTGTCCTTCGCGCAGGTGACGTCGAATTCCGCCGGCCTTCTCTCGCGGGCCGTCGGAACGCCTTTCGCCTGGCCGGCGAACTGGATCTTCGCGAAACGGCTTGAGGCTCCACTCGAGCGCTGGGACGCGATCGCGGACCGGCGCCTGCTTGACGCGGCCGCGGCCACGGCCACGATCGAGCTGGGCGACGACGCTTCCATTTTTGCCCCGGATGTACCGCTGCTGCTGGAAGGCTTCGGGGACCGGCGCACCTGCGAGCAGGGCTGGTGCCGCGACCTCGACGGCAGAGGCCGGCTGCTCCTTCCGCTTGAAGGCGGGGCGCGAGGCGATCTGACCCTCCGCCTCCGCGCTCGCGGTCAGGGCGCGCTGAGCCTGAGCCTGAACGAGACCAGTACGTCGGTCGCGGAGTTGTCGGGGGCGCTTTCCGACCTCTCTCTGCGCATCCCCGGACGATCCGTGCGGGCGGGCGTCAACGTTCTTTCGCTGTCGGTGGCCGAAGGCGGACGAGCGACCATCGACCGGATCACGCTGGAGCGCGTCCCCTCGACCTCGTCAGCCAGATAGCGGCCAGGGTCAGCCCGAGAACGAGGCCGGCGGCGATCCCGCCAACCAGCGAGAGCGCGTCGCCGATCGAATGGGGGTTGACGATCTTCATCGTCTCAGCCATCCAGGGGAAGGTCGCGTCCTTGCGATAGGCCTTGGTGGCCTCGAGCGCGGAAAGGGCCGCGATGGCCCCGATCGAGGAAATGGAGCCGAACAGCGCGGTGAAGCGAAGGAGGGCGCCGCCGTCCATGAGAGGCGCGTGGTCGCCTTCCTGCACTTCGAATCTCAACTCGCGCTGGCTCCAGGGCACGAAGCGCGACAGCATCACCATGCCGGGAACCGCCATCACCACCGTGAGCAGGAAGAAGTTCGTCCACCCCAGAGTGTCCGCGAGCAGGCCGGAGGGCGGCCCCGCGAAGATGCGGGGCAGCGCGAACAGACTCGAGAGAAGAGCGTATTGGGTGGCGGAAAAGCGCTTCTCGGTGAGGCGCAGCAGCATGACGCCCTGGGCCCCGGTCCCGAGGCCGCTCGAGATGTACTCGAAGGCGGAGGCGGTGTAGAGGATCCAGGAGACGGGCCCCGATTCAGAAACCCAGGCGTAGCCGACGTTCGAGAGGGCCTGCAGAAATCCCGTGATCCACAAGGCACGGCCGAGGCCCAGCGACGTGGTCATGAGGCCGCCCGCCACCGTGCCCACCATGATGCCCAGGGTCCCGATGGTCGAAGAGACGATGCCCACGTCCCAGAGGTCGAAGCCGATCTCCCGGAAGAACGGCCTCTGGAGGGACTGGGCGAACGCGTCCGCGAGCTTGAACAGGACCACGAAGGCCAGGATCTCGATGGCCCGCGGCCGCGAAAGCAGGCCGAGGAAGGGCTCCCAAACCGCTTCGCGGAGCGTGGCAGGCGTCTTCTGCTTGACCTCCGGATCCTCCCCCCAGATCGTGACGAAGAGGCACGGCACGTAACAAAGCGCGAGGAGCAGGTTCACGGCGGTCCATCCGTAAACACCCGCAAGCGAGATAGCCATGCCGCCCGAGAGATTCATGGCCATCCGGTACATGGCGGTGCGCCCTCCCACCGCGAGTCCCTGCTCGTCCTCGCGGAGCACCTCGACGGTATAGGCGTCGATGGCGATGTCCTGGGTCGCCGAGATGAGGGCGATGGCGAGGCAGAGCGCGGCGATGACGCCGAAGCGCTCGGGATGATCGGAGGCGAAGGTGAGCGCGAGCCCGGTGAGCAACAGCCCGGCCTGGGACAAGAGGATGTACCCGCGGCGGCGGCCGAGGAAGGGCAACTCGTAGCGGTCCATCAGGGGGGACCACAGGAACTTGAAACTCCAGGGGGCCTGGAAGAGGGTGAGGAGGCCGACGATCCGGATGTCCACGCCGATGTCCTTGAGCCACACCGGTATGGCGATCCAGACGAGGCCCAGCGGCAGACCGGACGAAAAGCTGAGCAGCATCACCACGGCGAGCCGTTTGGAGCGAACCGCTTGCTTGAGACTCTCCCAGGTGCTGAGCCGCTCGGACATGAAGGGGGGAGGATAGCCGCGTCCGGCGGTCGATTAGGCGCGCAGACCCGCGTTCAGGACTTGGGCGTGGGAGAAGGCGAAACGGGGGCGGACTTCGCGCCCTTCGGCCGCACACAGATCATGAAGTCGGCGTAAATCGCGGGATCGTCTTTTCTCTTCTCGATCTCGCGTCGCAGCGACGTGGCGTCCTTGATCTTCTTGAAGGGCTCGTCGTCCACGAGCTGGACCCGCAGAACGTCCGGCAGCAGGAAGGAGTAGCGGACGAAGCTCCACTTGCCATTCGCCTTCTCCCCAAGCTCGATGGCGTTGAGCAGCGAGCCCCCCGGCACGGTGGAGCCATGAACGTCGTACTCGCTCTTCTCCGTAGTTCCATCCGCCGCGGGCGCCTCGAAACTCCACCTGGAGATCAGGTCGGTTCGACGAACGATGCGAAGGACTCCCGGCGCGTCGTCGAGATCCGCTTCGGTGCCGAGGCATCGCCAGGCGCCCAAAAGACGCCCATCCACGGGAACCTGCGGCCGGGCATCGAGAGGAAAGTCGAATTCGAAGCAGGCCGGAAAAAACAGACACGCGATCACGAGACCGGCACGAAGCGTTTTCATAGATGAGCCACCATTTCATAAACGGTCCAAGCGAGCCAGCCAAGCGCGCCCGCCCCGAGCACTGACACGACGGACGGGCGGGTGAGACGTGAACTCGAATCGAGCGACCAGACGCCATCCATTCCCACCTCGACGCCCCGCGGCAGATCCTCGAGAGACAACAGGACTTCCCCTGTCGATGGGCTCGCGAGGCCGGGCGGATTCGCCTTGGGCGCAGGAACGCCATCCCTCATGGCCTGAATGGAGATCGACGCCATCCGCCAGGCGGCCTGCGTCATCATCAGGACAAAGAGGGGGAAGAAAAGCACCGCGAGGGCGCCACGGTGCAGGGGCCCGGTGCGGGCGTCCTCTATCCGCGTCACTTCCGGATGATCGCGAGGCCACTCGATGCGGACCTCATCCCCGATGCGGGGCCGCGAACCCACGAAGTGGGAATTGCCGCTCTCCTTCTTCCCTCCGCGTTCGAACTCGAAGTAGACGCGTGAGACCGTCTGCTTCCCTTCCTGGTACCCACGCTCCTCCGCATTCACCACCGTACCCTTGACCCCATCCACCGCGCCCGCGAAGAGGAACCCCCTCCAGTCGGTGTTCGGGACAACGATGGCGGCAAGCAGCGCGGTAAGCGTGAGGAAGAACATCAGGCCTTCCAATCTCGCCAGCCTGACCAGCAGGCGGACGTCTCCAGGCACGTCCCGGGCGGGGGGCTGCAGGCGAAGCAGATCCGCGGATTGCATGCGGATGGATGGTAGCCGACTACAGGCCGTAACGGACGATCTTCTGATGCAGGGCCTGCCGGGAGATGCCGAGCATCCGCGCGGCCTCGGCTCGCTCGGGAAAGCGGGACAGGACGGATTTGAGATACGTCCTTTCAAACCCGCCCTTCGCCTCGCTCAGCGGCGGCACGAGGTCGCCCACCGTGTCCCGGCCGCAGGCGGCGCCCGCCGCTGGGGTATCGGGCCCGCGCCACTCGATCAGGCGTGAATCGGAGAGGAGAACCGCACGGCGCATTTCCTGTTCGAGTTCGCGCACGTTACCGGGCCATGAATGGGCGGCGAGTCTCTCCTCCGACTGCGGCGTAAGGGCGGCCGCTCCCGAGCTCGCGACTTCGACGAAGCGGCGGGCGAGGCGCACGATGTCGCGGCCGCGATCCCGAAGCGGCGGCAGGGCGAGGGAGACTCCGCGCAGGCGGTGGAGAAGGTCCTCGCGAAAGCGCCCCTTCGCTACCAGATCCTCGAGCCTCTGGTTCGAGGCGGTCACGATCCGGACGTCGGCCCGCCGTTCCTGATCGTCGCCCACCCTGCGGTAAACCCCTTCCTGCACGAACCGAAGCAGCCGGACCTGGGAGCGCGGCGAGAGGTCCGCGACCTCGTCGATGAAGAGGGTGCCGCCCTTCGCCCTCTCCACGAGCCCGGGGCGGTCGGCAAGAGCCCCCGTAAAGGCGCCTCGGACGTGGCCGAAGGTCTCGCTCTCGAAGAGTTCGTCCGACGCGCTCGCCGCGTTGACCGCCACAAACGACCGATCCTTGCGATGGGACAGATCGTGAATGGCTCGGGCCACCTTCTCCTTGCCGGTGCCCGTCTCGCCGTAGATCACAACCGGAAGACCCGATGGCGCCGCTCTTCGCACGATGTCGCTCAGACGTCGAACCGGCTCGGAATCACCGAACAGGCCCGGAAGGAACTCAGGAAAAGCGAGCGATCCTCTCTGCGCCTCGACTTCGCTTTCCGCATCGCCCCGGCCGGACCGGATCTCGGCCCGAGCGGTGCCGGAGGGCTCGACTCCGAACATCTCCTTCATGTCCGACCTCACGATGGCGAGAATCCGGAGGTCTCCGAAAGCCTCGACTGCTCCGAGGTGCCCCTGGACCACGTCACCGTAGGGCGAAATGCCGTTCGCGAGAGCGGCGCCGAGTCGCGCCACGGAGCGCAGGGGCGGATAGAGACTGGGATTCGAGGCGGCGCGATCGAACGAGGGCGCGGCCAGAGAGCGCTCTTTCCGCAGAAGAACCCGTCCGAGGGCGATGTCGGCGAGCCCCTGCGCGACAGGCCCGGCGCCCTTGATCGAGCCCGCGATCCTCGCCTCCCGAAGGGCCAGCGTCATGTTGGAGGCCGACAGGGCGGCAAGAGACCTTCGAACGTGGGCCCGCGCGAGGCCACCCGGATCCTGGGCCCCGCGAAAGAAGGACAAAGCCGCGGTCGCCCGCTCGAGGGCGCCTTCCGGATCGCGGCCGGCGAGCTGCGCATCGGCGAGGAGCAGGTCAATCTCGGCCCGGCACTCGACCGTGCCGAAGCCGCGGCGGGCCACATCGGCGGCTCTCTCGATGACCGGCAGCGCCTCGCTGGGCGTGCCCTGGGCGAGGCCAAGCAGGGCCGTGCGACGTCCCGCGCTCAGATGTTCGTGGGGCGAAAGCGTCCGGGCGAAGATGCGTCCGGACTGCCCGGCGTTTCTGGCTGCCTCCGCCCAATCGCCGGAGTGGGCCATCAGATCGGCGCGATCGGCGAGCACGCCGGCCAGCGAACTCGCGTCGCGAAGCCCGCTCGAGAGCCCGCGGGCCCGATCCAGATCGGCCCGCGCTGCTGAAGTGTCCCCTCCTTCCCGCGCCGCCCGCGCACGAAGGAGAAGGGCCTCGACGAGCCGCTCGCGCTGCCGGCGCGACACCGCGCGGTCGCAAGCACTCGCCGCCTCCCGCGCGGCCCGGGCCAGGGCTCCCGAATGAAGCGCCACGTGTGCACGGAAGAGGCTGACTTCGACGCCGGAGGGATCGAGGGGTGCAAAGCGCTCCTCCAGGAGGGCCTCCGCCTCCCGGACCCGGCCGAGACCGATGAGCGCGCGGAGCCGCGCACTTTCGAGACCCAGGCTCTGGCCGCATCGCGGACCGAGTCCCCTAAGGGCCGCGCTCGCTTTCTCGAGCGCCGTCGCAAAGCGTCCGAGTCCCAGGGCGATCTCCGCGCCCAGCGCGAGAAATGCCTGGGCCTCCCACCCGGAGGTCCGGCGCCGATGCGCCCGGGCGAGGCGATCCGCTTCCGCGTGACGACCGCGGGTGACCAGAGAGCGAAGGGTCGGGATCAGAGGATCGCCGGAGGGTGGAAGCTCGAGGGAGAGTTGCATGGCGCTTTTCAGGACCTTTCCGTGTTGGAAGGGATGGTCCCGTTCATGAGGCCTCATTCAGTAAATGGTCTGTGACGCTTCTCCGAGCGTCACACGGCGGGCCGGCGCCCGGGTTATGGTGGCCTTTTTTCGCAAGACAGGACTCATCGACTTCATGATCGTCGCGATCGACGTCACGACACTCCGCGGCCGCATCTCGGGTGTGGGCTATTACACGGCGCGTATCGTCGAGCACCTGGCGCAGTCCGTGGGCACGGACATCTCCGAACTCCTGCTCCTCTCGAACGGTCCGGTGGAGCGCGCTCTGCCCCCTCAGGCCCGGCTCGTGCATGGCTTCCGATTCCCCATCCGGTCGGCCTGGATGCAGTTCTTCCTCCCCCTCCTGCTGCGGAGGCTCCGCCCCGACATCGTTCACTACACGAACTACCTCGCGCCCGCCCTCCCGGCCGGGGCCTACGTGGTCTCCATCCACGACATGAGCCTCACCCGGACGCCCGAGCACCACACCCTCAAGAAGCGTCTGCTCACCGCGAGCCTCGTTCCCAGAGTGGCCCGCGGCGCCCGGTTGATCCTCACGCCTTCGCTCGCCACCCGGCGGGATGTGATCGAGGATCTTAACCTCTCGCCGGATCGGGTGGCGGCGATTCCCTACGCCGCCGCGGAGATGTTCCGCCCGTCACAGGCAGCGCCAGTCGATTCGCGCCTCACCGAGCCCTACTTCCTCTTCGTGGGCACCATCGAGCCGAGGAAGAACCTCGTGCGCCTCATCGACGCCTTCGCATCCTTCGCGAGCGAAGTGCGGGGCGTCAACCTCGTGCTCGCTGGCCAGCGGGGCTGGAAGTGCGAGGAGATCTACACGCGCGCCGCGCGGCCGGACGTGGCGGGACGGACGATCATCCTGGACTACGTCGACGAGGAGTCGCTGCCGTCTCTCTACTCGCGCTCTCTCGCCTGCGTCTACCCGAGCCTCTTCGAGGGCTTCGGATTCCCGGTGGTGGAAGCCATGGCCTGCGGCGCACCCGTGCTCACCTCTCGGACGACGTCGCTCGGGGAAATCGGCGAGGGAGCGGCGCTGCTCGTGAACCCGCTCGATACGGGCGCCATCACGACCGGCCTGCGGGCGCTCGCACGCGATCGGGAACTGCGCGCGGACCTGCGGGCGAAAGGCCTCGCGCGCGCCGCCTCGTTCTCCTGGGCGGAGACCGGCCGCCAGACGCTTTCGGCCTATCGTCACGCAATCGAGGGGTGAACGGGCGCTGGCGAGGACTGTTAGATTCCGCGGTCGATGCGCGTCCTCACCGCCGGTGAATCTCACGGACCGGCGGTGCTCTGCCTGGTCGAAGGCCTTCCCGCCGGTCTGGAGGTGAAGAAAGACCGGATCAACGCGGAACTCGCCCGGCGGCAGCGCGGGTACGGCCGGGGCGGACGGATGAAGATCGAGCAGGACGAGGTCGAGATCCTCACCGGGATCCGGCATGGCCTCACCCTGGGCTCACCGGTGACGCTCGCCGTCCGCAACAAGGACCACGCGAACTGGGCGGACGTGATGTCCCCGGACGTCTTGCCCGAAGCCACGCGCGAGGAGGGCCTCTCGAAGCGCGAGCGGACGTCGCCGAGGCCCGGTCACGCGGATCTGGCCGGTGCGCTCAAGTACCTGACCCGGGACCTGCGCAACATCATCGAGCGTTCGAGCGCGCGCGACACCGCGGCGCGCGTGGCCGCGGGCATGCTGGCCCAGTCCGTCCTCGATGTCTTCGGCGTCGAGGTGCGGTCCCATGTGATCCGGATCGAAAACGCGGCAAGTGAATCCCCCGTGTCCTTCGACGCCATGGCCGAAGCGTCACAATCCGATGTCGGCTGCCTCGACGAGGCGGTCGCCGCTCGGATGCGCGCGGTCATCGATTCAGCGAAGAAGGATGGCGACACCGTCGGCGGCGAAATCGAGATGGCGGCGCGCGGTCTTCCTCCCGGAATCGGCAGCTTCGCCCAATGGACCCAGCGGCTCGACGGGCTGCTCGCCCAGGCCCTCATGTCCATTCCTTCGGTGAAGGCGGTGGCGCTGGGCGAGGGCTTCCATGCGGGGCGGATGCGGGGCAGCGCGTTCCATGACACCATCGGCTTCACCTCTTCGAAGGGCTTCACCCGCCCCTCGAACCATGCGGGCGGTATCGAGGGCGGCATCTCCAACGGAGAGGAGATTCGCGTGCGCGCCATCGTCAAGCCCATACCCACGCTGATGAACCGCCTCCCGTCCGTGGACCTCAAAACCCTGGAGCCCTCGCCGGCCGCAATCGAGCGCAGCGACACCTGCGTGGTGCCGGCGGCCGCCGTGGTGGGAGAAGCCATGGTGCGGATCGTCCTCGCCCAAGCCCTGCTCGAGACCTACGGCGGCGATTCGCGGGCGCAACTGCTCGCTCACTTCGAGAAGTCCCGCGACCTGCGGGCTTCGACCTTCGGATTCGGAAAGGAATAACCGACTTGGCAATCAGGCCCATCGTCAAATGGGGAGAGGGCGTGCTTCACACGCCTTCCGCCATCGTGCCCGCGGTCACGGACGAGATTCGCACGCTCCTCGACGACATGAACGACACCATGATCGCCGCCCCCGGGATCGGGCTGGCCGCGCCGCAGATCGGCGTCGGGCTGCGGGTGATCGTCATCAACCTGACCGTGGGCGAAGACCCGAAGCAGCTCATCGAACTGGTGAACCCCGAGTACATCTCGCGGGAAGGAGAGGTGAAGGAAGAAGAGGGGTGCTTGTCGATCCCCGGCTACGCGGGCTCGCCGGTGCGTCCCCGCTTCGTCCGGGTGAAGGGCCTTGGCCGCGACGGAGTCGAACGCGTCTACGAGGGCGAAGGCCTCCTCGCCCGCGCCTTCTGCCACGAAATCGACCACATCGACGGGAAGCTCTTCGTGGATCGCCTGACCCCGCTCAAGCGCGACCTCATGGTGCGCAAGCTCCGCAAGCGGGCCAAGGCGAACGACTGGGACGATTCACCGTCTTGAAGATCGTCTTCCTGGGCACGGGAGATTTCGCGGTGCCCACCCTCCAGGCCGTCCACCAGGCGGGCCATCACGTGTCTCTCGTGGTGAGCCAGCCCGACCGCCCCCAGGGCCGCGGGCTAACACTCCGACCGACCCCGGTCAAGGCCGCGGCCTTAGCCCTCGGCCTTCCCGTGTTCCAACCCGAGAAGCTGCGGCTCGATCCGGGTCCCGTCGTCGGCGAGAGGGCCGAAGTGCTCGTGGTGGTGGCCTACGGACAGATCCTGCGGGAGAACATCCTCGAGTGCGCGCCGCGCGGCGCCATCAACGTCCACGCGTCCCTCCTGCCCAAGTACCGGGGCGCCGCCCCCATTCAGTGGGCCATAGCGAACGGCGAGACGCGGACCGGGGTCACGACCATGCAACTCGATCGTGGCATGGACACCGGGCCGATCCTCCTCCAGAAGGAATGTGAGATCGGACCCGACGACACCACCGCGACTCTCGAACCGCGCCTCGCGGCCATGGGAGCGCGGCTCCTGATCGAAACCCTCGACGGGCTGAGCCGCGGCATCGTGACCCCGCAGCCCCAGGATGAGAGTCGCGCGACCAAGGCGCCGCTGATCCGGAAGGGCGACGGCGCGGTCGACTTCACCGAGGAGGCGGCCGCTATCGCGAACCGCCTGCGCGGCTTCTCTCCCTGGCCGGGAGTCCAGTTCCTCCACCTCGGCCGCTCCATCAAGATCCTGGAGGCGGCGGCCCTTGGCGTCGGCCGAGGGGAGGCCGCTCCCTGCGGGTCCATCCTCGGGATCACGCGCGAAGGCGTCGATGTCGCATGCGGTGGCGGCTCGACCCTGCGGCTCAAGCGCGTCCAGCCGGAAAGCCGCGGCGCGATGTCCGCGTTCGATCTCGCCAACGGGGCCCAGCTGAAGCCGGGCTCCATCCTGGGCTCTCCGGGCGTCAGGGCCTAGGGGGGATCGCGACCGAGCGAGCCCAAAGACTAAACTCCACGGCTCCGCGCCCCGAATTCCCATGCTCCGCAAGCTTCTGGTTCTCTCCCTGGCCGTTTCCTGCGGACTGATCTCGGCCGCCCTCACCCTGCGCATCGTCCGAAATTCCCAGACGACATTCACCCCGAATCTCACCGGCCGCACACTCGCAGCCGCCACGAACGACGCCGCTCAGCGTCGCCTGCGGGTGAAAGTGACGGGACGGAAGAACCATCCGAAGATCGCCGCGGGCCGCGTGGTCGAGCAGGACCCCCTCCCGGGCACCTCCATCAAGGAGAACCGAACCCTTCGCGTGGTTCTGAGCATGGGCCCAATGAAGACCACGGTTCCCGACGTCCAGGGCCAGGCGCTGCGAAGCGCGCGCCTGCGCCTGGAGGGCATGGGCGTCCCCATCCGCAGGATCATCGAGGCGCCTTCCGCTATTCCTGACGACACGGTGCTCGTGCAGGTTCCCGAGGCGGGTGTCGTCGAGAATCTCGGCGAAGGCGTCCTTCTGGTGGTGGCGAGAAACGGCTCCATGCGCGACTACGTGATGCCGGACCTCATCGGGAAGAGCATCGGCGACATCTCGCAGGCGTTCGAAACCCGCGGCTTCGTCCCTCCCCAGGTTCGCTACAAGAGTTATCCCGGCCTCGCCCGCGGGGTGGTTCTCTCGCAAAGCCCCCTCGCCGGCTACCGGCTGAATCCGCGAACGGCGGTGATCTTCGAGGTTTCGCAGGGGTCATGACCTCCCGGCATTCGGTCTCGAAGATCCGCGTGCGCTTCGCGGAGACCGACAAGTTCGGCTCCGCCTACCACGGCGCCTATTTCGCGTGGTTCGAGGTGGGACGCACCGACTGGCTGCGCGAACGGGGCATGACCTATGTCGACCTGATGGCGAAGGACGTGCACCTGCCCGTGATCTCCACGGAGGCGAAGTTCCTCCGGCCCGTCGGCTATGACGACTGCATCGAGATCCACACCACGCTCGCGCATCTCACCGGCGTCAGGCTTTCCTTCTCCTACGAGCTGCGCCGCGAGAACGAGCCGGAAGTGCTCACGCGCGCGCGCACCGAACATGCTTCGGTGGACGGCAGCGGCCGGCCCCGGCGTTTCCCCGAGAACATCCTGAGGCTTCTCAAATGAGACTTGTCGTCACCGGCGCCGCCGGCTTCATCGGCTCACACCTTTGTGACCGGCTCCTCGCGGCCGGGCACGAGGTGGTGGGCATCGACGGCTACGTGCCCTTCTATCCGCGGGAAATGAAGGAGCGCAACCTCGCGGGTGCCAGGACTTCATCGAAGTTCCAGCTTCACGAAACCCTCATCGAGAAGGCGAAGAACCTCGAATCGATCCTGGAGGGCTCGGCGGCGGTCTATCACCTGGCGGCGCAGGCGGGCGTGCGCGCTTCGTGGGGCGATGACTTCGCGGGCTACGTCGAGCACAACGTGCTCGGCACCCAGAAGCTCCTCGAGGCCGCGGCGAACGCGAAAGTGCCCCGGCTGATCTACGCGTCCTCGTCGTCCGTGTACGGCGACGTGAACGAACTGCCCCTCCGCGAAGGAATGGCTCTCTCCCCGGTGTCCCCCTACGGCGTGACCAAGCTCGCGGCCGAGCACCTCGTCCATCTCTACGGCAAGGCGAACGCGCTGTCGGTGACGAGCCTCCGCTTCTTCACGGTCTACGGGCCGCGACAGCGGCCGGACATGGCGTTCCACCGCTTCCTGAAGGCGGTCCGGGATTCGCAACCCATCACCCTTTACGGCGATGGCGAGCAGACCCGCGACTTCACCTTCATCGCCGACCTCGTGGATGTCCTCGAATGTTCCCTCGTCCAGGGGAGGCCCGGGCTCGTCTATAACGTGGGCGGGGGTCAGCGCATCTCCGTGCTCAAGGTTCTCGAGGCCATCGCCTCCGTGACCGGGCGCGAGGTCCGGATCGATCGCCAGGAGGGTCAGAAGGGCGACATGCGGGATACTCTTGCCGACACGGCGCAGGCCGCGCGCGATCTAGGATTCATTCCGAAGACGCCGCTTGCCACTGGACTGAAAGCGGAATGGGAATGGATCTGTTCATGAAGATGAGTCGCACGCAGACGCTGCTCGCCCTGGCCCTCGTCGTCCCGGGCCTCGCCTGCGGACGACAGGAAGTGGACATCGCCACTCTCGCCAGCAACTCCGATCAGGTGATCTGGCAGGCCGGGCAGAAGGCGCTCAAGGGAAAGCAATGGGACGTGGCGCGCCAGCACTTCCGGCGCATCGTGGACGGCTTCCCTCAGAGCCCGCTCGTGCCGGAGGCACGGATCGCGACGGGGGACGCCTACTTCACCGAAGGCGGCGCAGGGAACTACACGCTCGCCGCCGGGCAGTATCGCGAGTTCCTGACCGTCTTCCCCTCGCACCCCCGCGGCGACTACGCGCAGTTCCAGATCGCGGAGAGCTTCTTCAACCAGAAGAACTCGTACGACCGCGACCAGACCCAGGTGTCCCAGGCCCTGGACGAGTACCTCGCGTTCCTGGACCGCTATCCCGAGTCCCCCCTGGCCAAAACGGCGCGCGAGCGGGTGAAGGCCTGCCGCGGATCGCTCGCCCGGTCCGACTTCGCGGTCGCCTGGTTCTACCAGAAGTCGCGCAAGGCCTACCGGGCGGCGATTCCGCGCTACGAGGACATCCTGAAGAACTTCCCGGACTTCGATCAGACCGACGAGACGCTGCTGCGGCTCGGCCAGTGCCTGGCCCTCTCCGGACGGGAAGCCGAGGCCACCCCGGTGCTCGCGCGGCTCATCGACGAGTACCCGGACTCCCCGTTCGTCAAGGAGGCCCGGGCCATGATGGAACCCGCCCCCGAAACCGACGCCTCGAAGAAGAAAGACAAGAAGTAGGCGCCATCGCGCGGCCGCGGCCGCGACTCCCTACCCTTCGGACTTTTCGATCGTCTTCACCAGCCGCACGATCGTTCCGCCCTCGGGCGGAAAGATGTACTCGACCTCGGACATGAAGGCGCGCATGAAGAAGAGCCCGCGGCCGGCAGCGTTGAGGAGGTTCTCGGGTGCGGTGGCATCGGGAACGGCGTCGGGATTGAACCCGGCGCCCTGATCCTGGATCCACACTTCGATGGCGCCCGCGGCGAGCCCGAAGGTGACGCCGACGCGCTTGCTCGGATCGAGCTTGTTGCCGTGCTTGAGCGCGTTCACCACGCACTCGCGAACCGAAACCGAGAGGTCGTGAACGCCGTCCTCGTCCAGGCCGCCGACCGCGGCCAGGCGGTCGACGAAAGCCTGAATGGGCTCGAGAATGTCCATGCGACTCTCGAAGTCGATGCAGACGGTGGTGGGGCGGGCCGCCATGGCTGAGGGCGGAGGATATGCCACACGGGGGCGATATTGCGATCTCCGGCCGTGAGAAAAGTCCCTCTGGTTCAAACTCGTGAAGGCGGCCGGATCGAAGCTAACCTTGCGCGTCATGAAAATCCGGCCCGCCCGATCGTTCCGCGGAACCTTCCAGATGCCGGGCGACAAGTCAATCACGCATCGCGCTTTCCTCTTCGGCGCGCTCGCGCATGGCGTCACCACCATCGAAGGCGCGTCGGCCGGGGACGACTGCACCTCCACGCGGAGGTGTCTGAGCGCCCTCGGCGTGCGGTTCGAGTCGGACTCGCCCGGCCTCATCACGGTCACGGGAGGCAGGCCCCTATCGCGGCCCATCGCCGCCCTTGACTGCGGCAACTCCGGAACGACTCTGCGGCTGCTCATGGGCGTCCTCGCCGGGTCCGGTTTCGAGTCGGAACTCGCGGGAGACGAGTCCTTGAACCGGCGGCCCATGGAGCGTGTGGCCCGGCCCCTGCGAGAGATGGGGGCCCAGATAGAGACGACGAACGGGCTCCCCCCGGTACGGGTCGCCGGCGCGAAACTCCGGGGCGCCTCGTTGACGCCGGAGGCGGCGAGCGCCCAGATCAAGAGCGCCATCCTCCTTGCGGCTCTGCAGGCCGAGGGGAAGACCATCGTGCGCGAACCCATCTCGACGCGCGACCACACGGAGCGGATGATCGAGCGGTTCGGCGGCCGCATCGAGCGTCAGGGCTCCGAGGTCTCTCTCGAAGGCCCGCAGGCGCTCAGAGGGGCGCGCGTGGTCATCCCCGGCGATCCTTCGAGCGCGGCTCCGTTCGTGGTCGCGGCCCTCCTCCGGCCCGATTCGGAAGTCACGATTGAGGGCGTCCTCCTGAACCCCCATCGCGTTCGCTACCTGGATATCCTGCGCGAGATGGGGGCGGACATCGAGACCACGGTCACCTCCGAGGCGGATGCCGAGCCCGCCGGGCGGATCGTCGCCCGTTCCTCGGCGCTTCATGGGGTCAGCATCGCGCCCGCAGACGTCCCCGCGGTGGTGGACGAGCTTCCCATCCTCGCGGTCGCCGGGGCCATGGGGGAAGGGCGGTTCGAGGTCCGGGGAGCATCCGAGTTGCGGGTGAAGGAGTCGGATCGCATCGCCTCCATGGTCGAAGGCCTCACCTTGCTTGGCGCCGACATCGAGGAGCTCGCGGACGGCTTCAGGGTCGCGGGCGGCCGGCCCCTCCGGGGCGCTCCGGTGCGCAGCCACGGCGACCATCGCATCGCCATGGCTCTGTCCGTGGCCGCCCTTGCGGCGGAAGGCGAGACCGAAGTCGCGGGCGCCGAGGCCGTCTCCATCTCCCTGCCCTCCTTCTTCCCCGAACTGGAACGCGGGGCCGGCCGTTGAGCCTGCCCTCGCGGATCGCCCTCGTCGGCTTCATGGGCTCGGGCAAGACGACGGTCGGGCGGCTGCTCGCCGGGCGGATCGGCTTCGATTTCGCGGACAGCGATCGCGAGATCGAGTCACGCGCGGGTCTGCCGGTGGGTGAGATCTTCAGGGTTCACGGCGAAGCCTTCTTCCGGGACCTGGAAGAAGCGGCGATCCGCGATCTCCTCACGTTTGAACGCCGGGTGATCGCCACGGGAGGCGGCGCCTTCGCCCGTCCCGCCGCCGCCGAGGCGCTGCTCGAAGGCGCCTTCACCATCCACCTGGACTGCGATTTCCACGAGGCCTTCCGGCGCGCGGCGGCCGAGGGCGGGCG
Source organism: Vicinamibacteria bacterium (assembly GCA_019694155.1). Classification (GTDB taxonomy): domain Bacteria; phylum Acidobacteriota; class Vicinamibacteria; order Fen-336; family JAGNNV01; genus JAGNNV01. The sequence goes on from JAIBCN010000051.1 coordinate 20,344, forward strand.
GCCGCTCGTCGAGAAAGGGGAAGCGGATGTCGCTTCGCTTTATGTGGAGCGAAAAGACAAGTACTCTCGGGCTCACGTGACCGTCGACACCACGCGTCTGCCTCCCGAAGACGTGGTGAAAAGCGTTCTGCGTCTGCTGCCGTCCCCGTGACCCTGGTTCCTCCATGCGCTATCTGATCCTCTCGGACATACACGCGAACTACGAGGCCTTCGCGGCGGTCATGAACGCCACGCGCCGGAAGCGATGGGACAAGGCGGTCTGTCTGGGCGACATCGTGGGGTACGCCGCGGAGGTGAACCAGACCGTCGATCGACTCCGCGCGATCAAGCCCATGGTGGCGATCCGCGGCAATCACGACAAGGTCTGCTCAGGGGTGGAGGGCGAGGACCGGCTCGCCAAGTTCTCGCGATTCGCGAGAACGGCGGCCGAGTGGACCGCCCGCAAGCTCACCAAGGGGAACCGCCGGTACCTCGCCACCCTGCCCCAGGGGCCTAAGATGGTGGACGGGGCGTTCGCGATCGCCCACGGGTCGCCCCTCGACGAGGACGCCTACATATTCAGCGACCTCGACGCCCTGCGCGTCTTCCGGGGCACCGAGTTTCCCATCTGCTTCGTCGGCCATTCCCATTTCCCGGTGGTCTTCTCGTGGGACGGCCTAGACGTCGAGATGCACCTGGCATCTCCCCCGGAGTTCAAGATGAAGCTCGACCCGGACAAGCGCTACATCGTCAATCCGGGAAGCGTGGGTCAGCCTCGCGACCGATGCCCTCTCGCGTCGTTCGCCACCTACAACTCGGAGACGCGGCTGCTCCGGATCCACCGCGTGCGCTACGACATCGCCGCCACCCAGGAGAACATCCTGAGTGCCGGGCTCCCTTCGCCCCTCGCCGAACGCCTGTCGATCGGTCGCTAGCGGCTGGGCTCCAGGATCCCCGCGCGCTTCAGGAGGCTTCGCGCGGTAGTCACGGAAAGGCCGGCCACGTTCGACGGCGAGCCGTGAATGGCCTCGATGAAGGCGGCGCCGCCGCCCTCCACGTGATAGGCGCCCGCCTTGTCCATGGGCTCCCCCGTCCGCACATAGCGTTCGATTTCGGCGGCACTCATCCGCCGGAAACGCACTTCGGTCAGGTCGACGACCGAGGCCACCCTTCCGTCCCAGGCGACCGCCACTCCCGTGACCACGGTATGGGCCCGCCCGGACAGATCCCGGAGCATCCTCCTCGCCTCTGTCCGGTTCCTCGGCTTGCCCAGAATCCGGGAACCGATTACAACCAGAGTGTCCGCGGCGATCACGCAGTCGTGCGCCTTTCGGGGGGGAACCCTGGCCTTGGCGAGAGCGAGACGCCTCACCGCAGCGTGCGGCGACTCACCGGGCAGAACCGTTTCGTCTACGTCGGCGGGGCGGATCCGGAACGTCAGGCCGAGGGACTCGAGGATGCGCGCCCTTCGGGGCGAAGCACTGGCAAGGATCAGCACGTCCGGAAGCTCTCGACCTTGGGGACCGGCTCAGCCCAGGAGGCGAGCGATCTTCTTGGCGAGGAGGTCTATCGACCCTTCGGCCTTGATCACGTAGTCGTCGGCGCCAAAGTCGGTCCGCGCCTGTTCATGATTCGCTATCGCGGCGCGCGTATAAACGAGGATGGGAATCTCCACCCACTCCATGGTGGACTTCACGTAGTTCACGAAGTCCTTGCCCGAGAGTTCTCCGGCGAGAAGCGGCTCCAGGATGAGGAGGGCGGGCCGCTCGCGGCCCATGGCGTCGAGCGCCGGACGCACCGCGGCCGACACCACCGGGGCGAATCCCATCCGCTCGCAGGCCTTGCGGACCTCCTCCGCGGCCTTCGCATCGTCGTCGACGATGAGGAGGGGCCGCAGAGCGGAGGGCGGGGTCTTTGGACGGGGAGCGCCCGGCGGCTGGGTTGAGGTCGATGCCTTCGGGGCGCTGAGCCTCGCTACCGTGGCAGCAAGCTCCTGGTGGCTCTGCTTGAGCGTCGCCATGTCCTTCTGGATCGCTTCGAGGATGCCCTTGAGGCCCTCCATGCCTTCGTTCCTGGGGGCCGGTGAAGCGGCCGGCGGGAACCCCGCGGTCTTGAGGGCGTGGGAGCTTTGAGCGCCGGGCGGAAGCGTCGCCGAGGCGTCCACCCTCTCGATGCGGGCGAGGAGCGAATCGGTGGTTTCCGCGTCGCGATTGCCGGTGGGCAGGGGCGGCGGAGCGGCCGCGGCCGGAACCGGGGGCGCGGTGGATGTGGGGGAAGGCGACTGAATCGTGACCTTGACCGTGGGCGCTTTGCGGAGCCGGGCGCCACACCCCCCGCAACTCAGGAAGCCGAGATCGTCAGCGGTGCCGGTGACGGCGGCGCCACAACGAGGACACTTCGGAGAGCCTGCCATGGATCTCGCCTAGTCGGTCGCCAGGAGGAAATGGCGGAGCACGGAAGGGGCGCCGATCGGCGCGCGTCGTGCACGGTGGGCGGGCTTTGCGATGAAGACTCGGGCCATGAGAAGAGTTGACGGAGGAAGCATATTCCGAAACCAAAGTTGCGGCAGGAGGAACCCTCTGGAAAAAACCAGGCTTCAGTAAGATGCTAGTCGAAACAAGCGAAAGACCCACCGATCCCCCTTGCGATTCGAGATCCGCCACCCCTCTCATAGAGAAGAGGTTTCGTCCGAGAGCGACTTCGTCGTCTTCGGAAGGGATCCGTCGTGCGACATCGTCATCAAGAACCCGCGATGTTCGAGACGGCACGCCTCGGTGCGGGTGGTTCCCGAGGGATACCACCTGCTCGACATGGGGAGTTCCAACGGGGTCTACGTCCTCGGCCAGAAGATCGACGACGCCATAATCCGCGAAGGCGACGTGTTCTCGATGGGAGACGTCTTCGTGCGCATCCTGCCCGAGGACATGCCGGCCACCCTGGCCATGCCCCAATCGCGTGGCGACGCCACGGTGATGCAGTCCCGGCCTCCCATCGAGCCGGCCCGCCGGGTGCCGCCGCCCCCGCTGCGCCGCGCCGAGACGCGCGCGCCCGCGCCCGCCTCCCTTTCCGCTTCCGCCCTCGCTCCGCGCGTGCTCGCCGTCTCCTCGCTGGCCACGGGGATCGCCCTCATCGTGGGCCCCTTGAGCCTGGGGCCGCAGCTGGGAGTGCTCGCCTACGTCGTGCCCGTGTTCGGTGTCTTCTCCACCATCGCCGGCCTGGGCCTGCTGGGTGGCTTCCGCTGGGCCCGCAGCATCCACTACGCCCTCTTCACCATCTGGACGCTCACCTGCCTTCTCGCCCCGTTCGGTGTGATCGGATTCGCGTATCAGCTCAGGGGCGAGGATCGCCCGGAAACCGACTCCTTCTTCTCGGTGGTCATCGGCATCGCCGGGGCCCTGGCCGTGATCGCCCTCATCGCCGCGGTGTTCCTGGCGAGGATCTACGTCCCGGCACCGCTCCCTCTGTAGGCCTGGTCAGACCTTCAGAGTCCAACCGGCGCCCCGGATGCCGAATCCCGGCGGGATCGGCTGGGTATAATGGCGCGTTTGCCAATGCCAAAGAAATCAGCCGCTTTGAAGTCCCGCGCTTCCGCTCCCGCGAAATCTGCGCCCCCGGCCGCGAAGGCCTCCACCGCCGCCAGGAGTGAGGTGGTCAAACCACTCGCCCCGGGAAAGACCTCGAAGGGCGCTCCCCCTCTCGACCGCGCCGAGGCGCGCCGGCTCTATCGGCAGATGCTTCTCATCCGGCGTTTCGAAGAGCGGGCCCAGCAGATCTACGTCGAAGGGAAAATCGGAGGCTTCCTCCACCTCTACATCGGCCAGGAAGCGATCGCCTGCGGGATCATGAGCCTCCTGCACAAGGATGACTACTTCATCGGCGCCTACCGCGATCACGGCTACAGCCTGGCCCGCGGCGCCGATCCGAAGCCGCTCATGGCCGAGCTCATGGGTCGGGCCACCGGAATCTCCCGTGGCAAGGGCGGATCGATGCACTTCTACGACATCCCGAACGGAAACTTCGGCGGCGATGGCATCGTCGGCGGCCACATCGTGGTGGCCGCGGGCATGGGCTACGCCATCCGCCTCCGCGGCTCCGAGCAGTGCGTGGTCTGCTTCTTCGGCGACGGCGCCATCAACGAGGGCGCCTTCCACGAAGCTTTGAACGTCTCCTCCCTGTGGGACCTGCCCGTGGTGTTCGTGGTCGAGAACAACATGTACGGCATGGGCACCTCGGTCGAACGCGCCTCCGCGGTCACCGCTCTCCACGAGCGCGGCGCCGCGTACAACATGGTGCATCTCCCCTGCGACGGCATGGACATCGTCAAGGTGCGGGACACCTTCGCGGACGCCTTCGCCCGCGCGCGCAAGGAGAAGAAGCCCACCTTCGTCGAGGTCATCACCTACCGTTACCGCGGTCACTCCATGTCTGATCCCGGAAAGTACCGGAGCAAGGAAGAAGTCGAGAAGTGGCAGGAGAAGGACCCGATCGCCCGTCTCGGGATGTTCCTCCTCGATCACAAGTTCGCGACCGGCAAGGAACTCGAGGCCATCGACAAGGACGTCATGGTCGAGGTCGACGACTGCATCAAGTTCTCTGAAGAAAGCCCCTGGCCCCCGGCCGAGTACATGTACGAAGACATCTACGTGAAGACCCCCACCCTCAACTGGCGCGCGGTCGAAAAGGACCCCGCCTGGGAGCGCTCGCTCCCCGACGACCGGGTGCCGGTCATCTATCCCCCTCACGTTTCGCAGGGGGTGAAGTAGCCATGGCCATCCTGACCATGCGTGAAGCCCTGAACCAGGCCATGCGCGAGGAGATGAAGCGCGATCCGAACGTCTTCCTCCTCGGCGAGGAAGTCGGCCACTACCAGGGCGCCTACAAGATCACCTCCGGCCTCGTGCAGGAATTCGGCGACTGGCGCGTGCGCGACACGCCCATCGCGGAAGAAATGATCGCGGGCGTCGCGGTCGGCGCGGCCTGGGTGGGCATGCGGCCCATCGCGGAGATGATGACCTTCAACTTCTCGCTGCTCGCCCTCGACATGATGGTGAACCACGCGGCGAAGTACCGCTACATGTCGGGCGGCCAGATCCGGTGCCCCATGGTCATGCGCGGTCCGTCGGGCGCCGCCGCCCAGGTCGCCGCTCAGCACTCGCAGTCGCTCGAAAGCTACTTCGCCCACGTCCCCGGCCTGATCGTGATCATGCCGTCGACGCCGAAGGACGCGAAGGGACTGCTCAAGGCCGCGATCCGCGACGACAACCCCGTGGTGTTCATGGAGAACGAAGTCCTCTACAACATCAAGGGCGAGGTGCCGGACGAGGACTACGTCATTCCCATCGGCCTCTCCGAGGTCAAGCGCACCGGTCACCACGTCACCATCGTGGCCTGGAGCCGGATGTGCTACCACTCGCTCCTCGCCGCCGAGATGCTCGCGAAGGAGGGCATCGAATGCGAAGTCGTCGACCCGCGCACCATCCGTCCGCTCGATGAGGCGCCCATCTTCGACTCCGTGCGCAAGACCAACCACTGCGTGATCGTGGAAGAGGCCTGGCCGCAGGCGAGCGTCGGCGCGTATATCTCCGACCGCGTGCAGCGCGAGTGCTTCGACGACCTCGACGCTCCAGTCTTCCGCGTGAACGCTCCCGATGTGCCCATGCCCTATTCGAAGGTCCTCGAGAAGCTGTACGTGCCTCAGCCGGAGAAGATCGTCGAAGCGGTGAAGCAGGTTCTGGCGTAGCAAGGAAGAAGACAAATGGCCACCAAAGTCGTCCTCGCCAAGCTCTCCCCCACCATGGAGGAGGGCCTCATCGTCAAGTGGAGCAAGAACGAAGGCGACACCATCAAGGTGGGAGATGTCCTGGCCGAGGTCGAAACCGACAAGGCGAACATGGAGATGGAGGCGCTCGCCGCGGGCGTGCTGCGCCGCATCTTCGTGAAAGCCGGCCAGAAGGCGCCCGTCGCCGGCCTGATCGCGGTGATCGCGGAGAAGGACGAGGACATCTCGGCATTCGAGGCGCAGGCGGAGAAGGAGCGGTCGGCGGCGAAGCCCGCGGCGGCTCCTCCCCCGCCCGCCGCACCGCCCGCTCCGGCGCCACGACCGGCGGAGGCTCCGGCCCCGGCTCCCGCGGCCAAACCCGCACCCGTGGCCGCCCCGGCTCCGGTCGCACCCAGAGCACCGGTTGTCCACGAAGGACGAGTCAAGGCTTCGCCTCTCGCGAAGAAGATCGCCGCGGAAAAGCACATCGCTCTCGAAGAGGTCCATGGCTCCGGTCCCGGCGGACGCATCGTCAAGCGTGACGTCGAATCCTTCAGCGCCCCGGCGCCCGCTCGCGCCGCTGCCTCCGCCTCTCCCGCGGCCTCAAGGCCCGTGCCTTCGGCTCAGGTGACGCCGGGGGTTTCGCAGACGATTCCGCTCTCGAGCATGCGGAAGACCATCGCGCGACGGCTGTCGGAGAGCATGTTCTCTTCGCCGCACTTCTACGTCACCGTGGATGTGGACATGGATCGCGCCGTCGATCTCCGCGCCCAGCTCAAGGAAGCGGGCGAGAAGATCAGCGTCAACGACTTCGTGGTCCGCGCCTGCGCCCTGGCCCTGCGTACGGTGCCGCAGGTGAACGCCGCCTGGGCCCCCGCGGCGGACGGATCGCCTGAGGCCATCGTCCTCAACGGCGACGTCCACATGGGCATCGCGGTGGCGCTTCCCGACGGCCTGATCACGCCGGTCGTGCAGTTCGCCGACCAGAAGCCCATCACCGCGATCGCCGCGGAGATCCGGGATCTGGCCGACCGCGCGAAAGCCAGGAAGCTCAAACCCGAGGAATACACGGGCGCCACATTCACCATCTCGAACCTCGGGATGATGGACGTGCACGAGTTCACCGCGATCATCAACCCCCCGGGCTCAGCCATCCTCTCCGTGGGCAGCGTCCGCAAGGAAGCCGTGGTGGGCGCCAACGATCAGATCAAGGTCGGCCACCGCATGAAGATCACTCTCGGTTCGGACCATCGCGTGATCGACGGGTCGGTGTCGGCCACGTTCCTCGCTGAAGTGAAGCGGCTGCTCCAGACCCCGGTGTTGCTGCTGATCTGAAGTCAGTCCTGCGAGAGCGTGCGGTCCCATACGCTCTGGCCCTCCCGCCCTCGCGCTACAATACCGCCGACATCGGAGGGCGGCATGAACGCATCGGATCCTTTCGCGGAGCTCAAGAGGCGGCAGCGCGAGATGTGGGCGTCGTTCTCGCCCACGGCCATGTTCACCACACCGGTCGCGGGGCAGCTGGTGAAGTTTGCCGGCATCGTCCCGGGCGAAAGCGTTCTGGACGTCGGTACGGGAACCGGTGTGGTCGCGGTCACCGCGGCCCGAGCCGGGGCCAGGGTGAGCGGTCTCGACCTGACTCCGGAACTCCTCGAAGAGGCCCGGGAGAACGCGCGGATCGCGGGGACCGATGAGATCGTCTGGACCGAGGGTGACGCAGAGCATCTCCCCTACCCCGACGCGTCCTTCGACGTGGTGTTGAGCCAGTTCGGGCACATGTTCGCCCCGCGGCCCGACCTGGCCATCGCTCAGATGCGGCGCGTGCTCAAACCGGGCGGGCGCATCGCGCTCGCGACCTGGCCCCCGGAGCATTTCGTGGGCCGGATGTTCGCGTTCGTCGGGCGGCACTCACCGCCCCCGCCGCCCGGAGCGGCGCCGCCGCCGCAGTGGGGCAATCCCCACCTGATCACCGAACGCCTGGAGGCGCATTTCGAGGCGCCCTTCTTCGCGCGCGGGACCATGAACTTCCCTGCCCTCAGCCTGGCCCACTATCGGATGTTCATGGAGCGGTCCGTGGGACCGATGCAGAAGCTCGTCCAGTCGCTCGCCGCCGACCCGGAAAAGCTCGCCGAGGTGCGCGCGGACTTCGACGCTCTCGCGCTGCCCTACTACGCGGAGAACGTCGTCCATCAGGACTACATCCTGACGCGCGCGCGGGCGCGCTAGGAAGCTGGGCGCCGGCTCGCGGCTTACTGGATCTTCTTCACCGCGGCCATGGCGGTCGCGAGGGTTCCGGCCACGTCGCCGATGGTGGTGGGAACCACCAGGGTCGTGCTGGTCTTGGCGATGTTGCCGAACTGGGCGATGTACTGCTCGGCCAGCCTGAGCTGAATGGCCTCGTAGCCTCCCGCCTGCTTCACCGCATTGGCCACCGCCGCGATCGCTTCGGCCTGGGCATTGGCGACGGAACGGATCGCCGCGGCCTGACCCTCAGCCTCGTTGACCTGCTGCTGGCGCCGCGCTTCCGAGGCCTTGATGACCTGCTGCTTCTGACCTTCTGCGGTGTTGACGGCCGCGTCACGCTCGCCTTCCGAGGTGAGGATCACCGCGCGCTTCTCGCGCTCGGCGCGCATCTGCTTTTCCATGGCCGCGATGATGTCCGCGGGCGGCTTGATGTTCTTGATCTCGTAGCGCAGAACCTTGACGCCCCAGGCCTCGGAAGCCTTGTCGACCTCCTGCACGACCTGCTGGTTGATGTGCGCGCGCGCCTCGAAGGTGCGGTCGAGTTCGATCTGGCCGACCTCGGAGCGCAGCGTGGTCTGGGCGAGCTGGGAGATGGCGAAGAGGTAGTTGGAAATACCGTAGGAGGCTCGTTCGGGGTCGAGCACCTTCAGGTAGAGGATGCCGTCGACGCCCACCATGACGTTGTCGCGCGTGATGCACTCCTGCTCGGGGATGTCGACCGCCTGCTCCTTGAGGGTGTGCCGGTAGCGGATGGTCTCGATGAAGGGCATCAGAATGTGGAAGCCCGCGTCGAGCGTCTTGCTGTAGCGGCCCAGCTTCTCCACGATGAAGGCGCTCTGCTGCGGGACCACGATGGCCGTGCGCATGAACAGAATGAAGACAAAGACCACGAAAATCAGGACGACCCAACCACCACCCATAGTTCTCTCCTACTCTTTTTCTACCGTGAGACTCAAGCCATCGACCTTCGTCACTCGAAGGCGATCGCCCTTCAAGACGCTTCCGCTGCCGGAATACACCGCGCTCCAGGTCGTGCCGCGAAGCTCCACTTTGCCGCGCCCGTTCATGTCCAGGGTCTCCAGCGCGATCGCGGTCTGGCCCACGAGCTGGTCCACCTTCGGGGTGTTGGTCTCGAATTTCTTCCGCACCACCGGCCGCAGGGCCAGGATCAGGACCGTGCCCAATACGCCGAAAGTCAGCCACTGCGCGGGGCCTGATTCCAGGAGGCCCGCCCAGATCAGGACAGCCACCACAAAGGCGGCGACGCCGAAAAAGAAGGTAAAGAACCCTCCGGGCGTCAGCATCTCGAAGACGAGGAGGAGGAGGCCAAAGATCAGCCAGAAAGACCAGGACATGCCGGACACGGGGGAATAGTAATCGAAAAAAACCGGAGTCAGACGAGTTCGAAGGCGGCGGCGAGGCCCATGCCTCCGCTGACGCACAGGGTGGCGAGGCCGTAGCGAACCCGGCGTGTCGCCATTTCATGAACCAGCGTGACCACGATGCGGGCGCCGGTCGCCCCGATGGGATGCCCGAGCGCGATGGAGCCGCCATTCACGTTGAGCGTCGCGGGATCGAAGTGCAGCTCCCGGTCGCAGGCGAGCACCTGGGCGGCGAAGGCCTCGTTGGCCTCGACGAGGCCGAAGTCGTGGAGCTTCATGCCCAGACGGCCGAGGAGCGTTCGCGTGGCCGGCACCACGCCGATGCCCATGATCTTCGGATCGACGCCCGCCGCCGCCACGCCCAGGATCCGCGCCATGGGCCTCGCCTTGAGGTCCTTGAGCTTCGCTTCCGAGCAGACGAGCATCGCCGCCGCGCCATCGGTGATGCCGGAGGAATTGCCCGCCGTCACCGTGCCTCCCGCCTTCTTGAAGACCGGTCCCAGCTTGCGCAGGGCCTCGATGGTGGTGTCGGCCCGCGGGTGCTCGTCCTTAGCGACCACGGCCGCGGCCTTGCCCTGCCGAACCTCCACGGAGACGAGCTGCGAATCGAATCGCCCCTCTTCCTGGGCGGCGGCGGCGCGCTGCTGCGAGCGAAGCGCGAACTCGTCCTGTTCTTCGCGAGAGATGGAGTGGATTTCGGCGAGCCGCTCCGCCGTCTCGCCCATGAGCATCCCGGCGATGGGGCAGGCAAAGCCGTCCTTGTACATGCCGTCCGTGACTTCCTGCGCTCCCATCTTCTGTCCCCAGCGCGCGCCCATCAGCATGTAGGGGACGCGGCTCATCGACTCCGTGCCCCCCGCGACGACGGCCTCCGCCTCCCCGTCCCGCACCGCGCGGAAGGCGAGATCGATGGCCCGAAGGCCGCTGCCGCAGGCCATGTTCACGGTCATGGCCGGGACCGCTTCTCCAAGACCGGCGCGGAACGAGATCTGGCGCGCCACGTTGGGACCGCCGCCGGCCTGGCGGGCGCAGCCCATCAGGGTCTCCGCGACCGATGCGGGGTCGACGCCGCTGCGGTCGACCACCGCCTTCACCACTTCCACGCCAAGGTCGGCGGCGGAGAGGGAGGACAGCCCTCCGCCGAACCGCCCGATGGGAGTTCGCACCGCGGAAACCAGATAGACGGGCATGGACATTCCGAGCAATTCCTCCGGAGGTTCTAAACGCGGGAGGGCGAAAGCGCCCCCAAGGTCACATCTCTTTCGAGAGCCGCTTCAACTTGACCGACGAGCCGATCGTGGCGTCGAAGCGCTTCGCCGCGGACCCGCGGTTCACCGCCACCTCAATGCGTCCGGCCGAGCCCAGGTAGACGCACGCGTCGTCCTCGGGCACATCGCCGAAAGTGGTCACCACGGGCACGATCACCCGGTTCACGTCGCCCACCATCTCGGTGAGATCGCCGTTGGCTCCGTGAATGAAGGTCTGCCACTCCGCCCCGCCGATGGAGGAAACGAGATTGCCGTAGGTATCGATGTAGATCACCTGGCCTTCGATCTCGTCGTCTCCGACGAGGCGCGGCTTCGGGAACTCGAAACGGAAGGCATCGTCGATGGCCGGCCCCACCTCGTCGAAGGAGGTCCCCCGGACGAGAGCGCCCGCCACCGGACCGAAGATGTCCCGACCGTGAAAGGTGGAGGAGACGTTCGAGCGGAAGAGGCCCGCGTTGGTGAGGTGCCGGATCTCGGCCTCCGGGTGATCGAGGAGGATCAGGCTGAAGATGCCGTTGTCGGGTCCCACGAAGAAGTAGCCGCCCGCGCGGATGGCGATGCGGCGCTGGGCGGTGCCGACGCCCGGATCGACCACGGCGACGAAGGCGGTGCCCGCCGGAAACACAGGCACGGTCGCGCGCAGGATGAAAGCCGCTTCGCGGACGCCGTGGGACGGGATCTCGTGGGAGATATCGACCACGGTCGCCTCGGGACAGGCGGCGAGGACGGAACCCCGCAGCGAGCCCGCGTACTGGTCCCTCGTTCCGTAGTCCGTGAGAAGCGCGACGATCTTCGGCATGGTCTGATAGGGATTCTAGCTAGACTTTCTTCGAAGGTTCCGAAGGATCCAACAAATGAACGCCCTATCGTCGCTGTACCGGCCCTCGCTCGCGCTCCTCACCGACCTGTACCAGCTGACCATGGCCTACGCCCACTGGAAGACGGGTTCCCATCGCAAGGAGGCCGTCTTCCACCTCTACTTCCGCAACAACCCGTTCGGCGGCGGCTTCACCGTGGCTTGCGGCCTGGCCCGGGCGAAGGAGTTCCTGCAGGACTTCAAGTTCGTCGAAGAAGACCTCGACTACCTGCGAACCCTCGCTGGCCAGGACGGAGCGCTGCTGTTCGACGAGGGCTTTCTGGACTATCTGCGCGATCTGCGGCTCGAGTGCGATATCGACGCGGTGGATGAGGGACGGATCGTCTTTCCGTCGACGCCCCTCGTGCGCGTCCGCGGCCCGATCATCGCGGCGCAGCTCGTGGAAACGCCGCTCCTCAACATCGTCAATTTCGAGACCCTGATCGCGACCAAGGCGGCCCGCATCGCCATCGCGGCCCGGGGCGAGCCCGTGATGGAGTTCGGGCTGCGCCGCGCCCAGGGCATCGACGGCGCCCTCGCCGCGAGCCGCGCCGCGTACATCGGAGGATGCTCCGCCACCTCCAACGTTCTCGCCGGCCGCATGTTCGGCATCCCGGTCAAGGGCACACACTCCCACAGCTGGGTCATGGCCTTCGCGAGCGAGATGGAGTCGTTCGAGCAGTACGCGGCGGCGAGCCCGGGAAACTGCATCTTCCTCGTCGACACCTTCCATTCCCTCGACGGCGTGGCCCACGCGATCGAAGTCGGCCGGAAGCTCAGGAAAGCGGGGCACACCCTGGCCGGCATCCGGCTCGATTCCGGCGACCTCGCCTATCTGTCCATCGAGGCGCGGCGCATGCTCGACGAGGCCGGTTTCCGGGAAGCGGCCATCGTGGCGAGCAACGAGCTCGACGAGAACATCATCGGGAGCCTGCGCGAGCAGGGAGCCCGCGTCTCCGTGTGGGGGGTCGGCACAAGGCTCATCACCGGCCACGACCAGGCGGCCATGGGATGCGTGTACAAGCTCTCCGCGGTGCGCGATCCCGGCGGGCCGTGGCGCGATCGCATGAAGCTCTCGGAGCAGGTGGCGAAGGTCTCGAATCCCGGCATCCAGCAGGTGCGCCGCTTCTCGAGCGGCGCCGAGTTCGCGGGAGACATGATCTGGCACGACGAACCGGAGACGAGCGGCGCGCCCTCATCCCTCATGATCGACCCCCTCGACATGACGCGGCGGCGCTCGTTCGGACCAAACCACACCTTTGAAGACCTGCTCAAGCCGATCTTCCGCAAGGGCGTGCTGGTGAGCCCTCCGGAAACGCTCAGCCGGGTCCGCGAGCGCGTGGTGGAAGACCTCGCGAAGTTCCACCCCGGCATCAAGCGCTTCGTGAACCCGCACATCTACCCCGTGGGTCTCGAGGAGTCCCTCTTCAAGATGCGCTCCGACCTCATGCTTCGCCTGCGCAGCCTCCGCGCGGACGGCCTCTTCGACTGACGGAGCCAGGACCGACAATGACCGGACACCCCTCCCACTACGACCCCTCGCACTCCCGGCAGTTCGGATACCGGCCGGACGCGCAGGCGCTCTTCGACGCCGCGGTCGCCTTCCGGCGCGAGAAGCTGATCCCTCCCGCCGCCGCAGACGCCGTCCGCACGCACCTGGTGCTGATCGACGCCCAGCGGGACTTCTGCTTTCCGGAAGGCACCCTGTACGTCGGCGGCCGGAGCGGGCGGGGGGCGATGGACGACAATGATCGGATCGCGCGATTCGTCTACGAGAATCTCGCGGCCATCAGCGAAATCACCTGCACCCTCGATTCGCACCTTCCCTTCCAGATCTTCTTCGCGCCCTTCTGGGTGGATCGCGACGGCCGGCCGCTCGCTCCGCACCGCACTCTCTCGGTGGACGAGGTGCGCGCGGGCGATGTGGCCCCCAACCCGGACATCGTGGACGCGGTGGGGGCGCCCGACCTCGCCTGGCTCACGAAGCAGACTCTCTTCTACTGCGAGTCTCTCGCGAGGGCCGGCAAGTACGTCCTCTACCTCTGGCCTCCACACGTGCTCCTGGGCGGCGACGGGCATGTGCTCGCGGGGGTGATCCAGGAGGCGCGCCTCTTCCACGCCTACGTCCGAGGCGCGCGAAACGGACTGGAGATCAAGGGTCTCCACCCGCTCACCGAGAACTACTCGGTCTTCTCACCCGAGGTCCTTCTGACTCACGACGGCGCCTCCCTGGCGGCCCGAAACGGCGCCCTGCTCGACTCTCTGCTGCGGGAAGACCGGCTGATCGTGGCCGGTCAGGCTTCCAGCCACTGCGTGAAGAGCTCGATCGACGATCTCCTCGACGCGATCCTGGAGCGGGATGCCGGGCTCGCGAAGCGCGTTTACATCCTGCAGGACGCGATGTCCGCGGTGGCCGTGCCGGATCCGGAGCGGCCGGGCGCCTTTCTCGCCGACTTCACCGAAGCGGCGGAGGCGGCCCTCGGGCGGTTTCACGACGCGGGCATGCGCATCGTGAAGACCACGACGCCGGTCTCCGAGTGGCCGGGCTTCCTGGACCGGGCGTAGGGCGTCCGTCTTGAGCCGGATCTACCTCGACCACGCAGCCACGACACCTCTCGATCCGGAGGTCCTGGACGCCATGCTCCCGTACCTGCGGGAGGACTTCGGCAACCCGTCCTCCGTCCACACTCTCGGCCAGAGAGCGCGGGGAGCCATCGACGAGGCGAGAGCCAGGGTCGCGGCGCTCCTCGGCGCGCGCGACGCCGAGATCGTCTTCACGGGCAGCGGGACGGAGGCCGACAACATGGCGATCGTGGGAGCCACCCTCGCGGGCGCCGCTCCCGTGGATGGACCAGCGCGCGCCAATGTGGTGACGAGCGCCATCGAGCATCACGCCGTTCTCAACGGAGCGAAGGGCCTGAGCCGCGCGACCCACGAGGTGACCCTCGCCCGGGTGGAGGAGAACGGCGAGGTTGACCTCCAGGATCTCGAGCAACTCGTGGACCACGCCACGGCCCTCGTATCGATCATGCTCGCGAACAACGAGACCGGGGTGATCCAGCCGCTTGGCGAAGTGGTGCGGATCGCGCACGCCAAGGGGGCGCTCGTCCACACCGACGCGGTGCAGGCGCTCGGGAAGATCCCCCTCGACGTCAGGCGGCTGGAGGTGGACCTGCTCACCGCCTCCGCCCACAAGATCCACGGCCCCAAAGGCACGGGCGCCCTCTATGTCCGAAGCGGAACCCGCATGGCCGCGCTCATCCGCGGAGGTTCGCAGGAGCGGAACCGCAGGGCCGGCACCGAGAATGTGGCCGGCATCGTGGGGTTCGGCAAGGCCGCGGAAATCGCGCGGGTCAGGCTCCTCGATGATGGGAAGCGCATCGCGTCGCTTCGGGACCGGCTGGAAATCGGGCTCATGGAAGCCGGGCGGGGCACCGTCCTGCGGAACGGCTCTTCGAACCGGATCTGTTCGACCACGAGCCTCTCCTTCGAGGGAGTCCCCGGCGAGGATCTGCTGATCGCCCTCGATCTCGCGGGAATCTGTGTCTCCACCGGGGCCGCCTGCGCCGCGGGTTCGCCGGAGCCTTCCCACGTGCTCAAGGCGATGGGCCTGTCGCGGGACCGGGTGAACGGCTCCCTCCGCTTTTCTCTCGGCCGCGGCACGACCGCGGAGGAAATCGATCGCACGATCGACGCCGTGACAGCAACCGCGGAACGCCTGCGGAGGAAGCGCTCCAGCGGTGCGTTGACGTCGAGAACCGCGGAGACCTAATATCGCTTCGCTAATTCGCCCAGAGCGGGCGTAGCTCAGTTGGTAGAGTACGAGCTTCCCAAGCTCGGTGTCGCGGGTTCGAACCCCGTCGCCCGCTCCATCTTCCCACCCTCCACGGAGAAATCATGGGCCTTTTCGGCAAACCTGACCCTCGACCCGCTCAAGAACCGGCCCCCG
>JAIBCN010000099.1 GCA_019694155.1 Vicinamibacteria bacterium
GTCGATGCCGCGGGCGGCGATGTCGGTGGCCACGAGGACGGAGAACTTGCCCTCCTTGAACCGGCGGAGCGTCTCCGTGCGCTGCGACTGCGAGCGATCGCCGTGGATGCGGCCCGCGTTCACTCCCATGCGGACGAGAAAGTCGGCGAGGCGATTGGCGCGCGACT
This sequence comes from Vicinamibacteria bacterium, assembly GCA_019694155.1. Lineage (GTDB taxonomy): Bacteria > Acidobacteriota > Vicinamibacteria > Fen-336 > JAGNNV01 > JAGNNV01. The sequence continues at coordinate 168 of JAIBCN010000099.1, forward strand.
TGGTTCGCGTGAAGACGATCACGCTGCGGATGAGGCCGCGCTTCATCAATTCGGTGAGGAGGACGGGCTTCAGGTGCTGGGCCACCGGGTAGGCGGCCTGCGTGATGCCGGCGGCGGGGGCCGATTGACGCTCCACGTTGATGGTGAAGGGATCGTGCAGCATCTCGCGCGACAGCTTTGCGATCTCCGTGGGCATGGTGGCCGAGAAGAACAGGGTCTGGCGCTTGGCCGGGAGGTATTTGAGGATCCGGCGGATGTCGGGAAGGAAGCCCATGTCGAGCATGCGGTCCGCTTCGTCGAGGACCAGGACCTCGAGGTTCTTGAAGTTCGCGTAGGGCCGGCTCAGGTGATCGAGGAGACGTCCGGGGGTGGCCACGATGATGTCGGTGCCCCGGCGAAGCGCGTGCTCCTGGGCCCCCATGCCCACGCCTCCGTAGATCGCGGCGCTGGAGACGGGGGTGTGCACGGCGAGCGCGTTCAGATGCTCGTCGATCTGGGCCGCCAGTTCCCGGGTGGGAGTGAGGATCAGCGCGCGGGTGACGCCCTTGCTTCCGCCGAGGCGGTGGATGAGGGGAAGGCCGAAGGCGGCGCTTTTGCCGCTTCCGGTCATGGCGCAGGCGAGCACGTCCCTGCCCTGGATGGCCGGGGGCAGGGCCTGCTCCTGGATCGGGGTCGGGTTCTTGAAGCCGAGCTCCTTGATGCCGCGAAGGAGTTCCGCGGAGAAGCCATAGGTGGTGAACGGCATGGTGGTTGGTCCTGAGTCTTTTGGGCTTGCACCCTGATGGGTTGTGGCCGCGAGCGGAAACGAATACGTCCCAAATCGCCTCAAAAAGCGGCCTCATACCGGCGGCTTCGCGATGAACGACTCTGCGAATGCCGGTTCGTGAGAGGGCATTCTCTCATGAGCACCCGCCTCCTCCCCTTTTCCGCCCGCACCCGCGCGGACCGGACGGCCTTCAGGCGGGCAGGACGTCGATGAACTGGAAGCCGTCGCGCTCCACCTTCTCACCCGCTCTCACGGCAATGGGCGCCCTGAACATGGGACCGGCGTAACAGAAGGTGTGGAACTCGCCGTTCTCGCCGCACGGATCGGCCGACGGGGGAAGGTCGGAAAGCAGGGCGGCGTCGAACTCCCGCCCCACGAACGCCGCGTCCAGCTGCTTCGGATCGACGCACGTGATGATCGCCTTCAGTCCCGCGGCCTGCATGCGGCGTGCGAGGCCTGGCGTCTCTTCCGCCGAACTCCAGATCGGGAACAGCGGCTCGATGCCCGTGCTTTTCATCTGGCGGATGCGGTAGTCGCGCACGTCCTCGAGGAAGAGGTCCCCGAAGGCCACGTGGGTCACGCCTTCGCGGAGGGCGCGCGCCATCACCTCTGACATGAGCGCGGCGTACTCCTCATTGGAGCAGGGCCAGGGCAGAGGCACCGACCACATGGGCAGAGAGGCGGCCCGGGCCTGGGCCTCGGCCAGGGCCCGCCGGACCGCGTGCATGGCGACCCGGTCGAAGGCGTCGTTGAACGTGGTCAGCAGTCCCACGATTTCCACGTCTTCCCGCTGGCGCAGGGTGTGGAGAGTCCACGCGCTGTCCTTGCCCGAACTCCAGGAGAGAAGAACGCGCTTCATGAGCGCGGGCGGGGGGGGCTTGCGACCATTCGGTCCTCAGCTCACCTTTGCGCCGCAATCGCCGCAGAACTTCGCCTTCGGGGCGAGCTTCTTGCCGCAGCCCTCGCAGAAACGCGCGGTCTCGACCTTTGTGCCGCACTCCGGACAGAACTTCTGACCGAGCGTCTGGGCGCCGCATTTGGGGCACGGGGCCTTGACCGCCTTCGTCTTCGCCTGCACGCGCGCCTCCTCCTCGACCGCGAAATCGTTCGACACCGACTGGCTCACCGACGAGGCGCGGATCGCCGTCTCCTCTTCCTCGGCGAGGGGCGCGCAGTTCTTGCACATTCCGGCCTGGCCGTTCCAGCAGGTCTTCTCACAAAGCCAGTTCCCGCAGCGGCGGCACTTCTTGAAGAGAGGCTTGATCTCCTCGACCGCCGCCTTGAGCGCCGCGTCGTGCGCGGCCCCGCCTACCGCGCGCTGAACTTCATACGCGCTGTCCGCGGCCTTGCCGAACATATCGCCGAGGAAGCCGCTCGCGCTTCGGAGCAGGCCGCCCGCGGTGCCGAGCAGGTTGCGGTCGAAGGTCGACATGAAACCGTCGCCGCAGCGTTCGCAGTTGAACTTGAACTGGAACCCGACATCGGTCGAAAGGTCCTGGTAGTTCTGGGTGAACTCGATCGGAGGCATGTGCGAATACTAATCCGCGCCAGCCGGCGCGCCGGCCCGCTACCGCGTGACGCGCAGCGCTTCCCCGTCCTTCATGGCGCGGAGGGCGGCGAGCGGTCCCAGCACCAGTTCGGCGCCTTCCGTCAGTCCCGCGATTTCCGCGTCGAGGCCGGAAATCAGGCCAAGGGTCACCCTGGTGAACACCGCCTTGCCGTCGCGAACCAGGAAGACTCCCGTCTCCTCACGGCCCGCGACATCGCGCGTGACCACCGCCTGCAGGGGCGCAACCAGCACCCCGTTCTTCTCGGCGGCGAGGATCTCCGCGTCGCAGGAGATGCCCGGTCGAAGGGTGCCGTCGTTCTGATCGAGAGAGATCACCACGCGAAACTCACGGGCGGAGGCGGCCTGGGCGGAGACCGGGGGAAGCGAGGACGCCCCGATCTCGGAGACGACTCCCGCGAACTCGCGCCCCTGGAGCGCGTCGAGGGTGACTCTCGCCGTCTGGCCCACCTTCAGTCTCAGCGCGTCGGCCTCCGCGACCTTCAGTTCCGCGTTCAGTCCCGAGGTCCCCACCAGCCGCATGAGCGTGGTGCCGGGCTGGTTCTGCAGGCCGATCACCACCATCTCACCCTCGCGGACCTGCAGCCTCGTGACGGTGCCGTCGATGGGGGCGAGAACCGAAGTCTTGGACAGGGAGTCGCGCACGCCGCGGAGCTGGGCGTTTGCCTGCTCGGTGCGACGCTTGATGGCGTCGAGCTGGGCGCTCGCCGCATCGAGGGCCGCCTTCGAGGTATCGCCCTGTGCCTTCGGGAGCAGGCCCTGGGCGACGAGCGTGGCGTTGCGCTCGGCCGTGAGCTTCGCCTCGACGAGCTTCGCCTCCGCGGCCTTGAGATCCTCGCCTAATGCCTTCACCGCCGCCTGCGCGGCCTCGACGTCCGACGCCGCGCGCACCGGGTCGAGCCGGGCGAGGACCTGGCCTGCGCGCACCCGGTCGCCCTCCTTGACGTTCAGGCTCACCACGCGGCCCATGACCGAGGCGCCGATATCGGCGTACTGCTTGGCCACGATTTCTCCGGACGCGGTGACGTAGGAGCGGAAGGTCTCGCGCTTCGCCACTCGGGTGATGTCGACGGCCGTGCCCTTGGGCCGGCGGGACATGAGGAGCGCGGCGGCGAGGCCCAGGATGACGAGGGCGATGACGACTTTCCGTAACATGCTCAAATACTATACAAAATACTTTCGAGCAGCGCTCGCTTTGATAGGATCCACGGGGACCCCGTCCCCGTCTCGCGCAGTCTAATGACTTCCTCCCGCCTCCTTTTTCAAGAGTCCTTCGCCCAGGCTTTCGCGGTGGTGCGCGAGTATCGACTGAGGTCGGCTCTGGGCGCCCTGGCCATGGCCGCCGCCGTCACCGCGCTCGCCGGCATCTCGACCGGACTCGAGGTGCTTCAGAGGTTCGCCGCCCAGGCCACCGCGCGCAGCATCGGGAGCGATGTCTTCCAGGTCGCCCGCGTGGGCCAGAGAGGGCGCCTCGGAAGGCGGGAGCTCGCGCGGAAGCTGGAGCGCAACGTCCCCATCTCGCGGGCCGACGCGCGCTTCCTTGACGCCCATTCGGGGGGCCTCGTGACCTACGCGCCGTCCGCGCAGCGGATCGTCGACGTCACGTCCGTCGAGGGCAAGATCGAGTCGGCGCCCGTCACCGGCACCACCACCGCCATCACCCGGATTCAGGACATGGCTCTAGCGCAGGGGCGGTTCTTCAGCGACGACGAGTCGCAGCGAGGCGAGCCGGTGGCGGTCATCGGCGACGAAGTATCGAGGCAGTGCTTCCCGAGCGGGCGCGCGCTCGGGCGCAACATCCGCATCGCGGGCCGCGCCTTCAAGGTCGTGGGGATTCAGGAGGCGATGGGGCAGCTGGGAGGCCAGAGCCAGGACCGATATATCTGGGTGCCGCTCGCCGGCTTCGAGCGCGCCTTCGGCCCGGCCACGAGCCTTCAGATGTTCGCCAAGTCGCGCCTGGAGGGGGAGACCGCTCACGCCGAGGACCGCGCGCGCTCGAGCCTGCGGGCCAAGCGGAGCCTGTATCCCGGCCGCGAGGACAACTTCGACGTGGTGACGCCGGACGCCGCGCGCAACTTCGTGGCCGCCCTTTCGACCTCTCTGGGCGCGGCCGCCATGCCCATCTCGCTCGCGTCCCTGCTCGCGGCCTTCGTGGTGGTCACCAACACCACGCTCGTGTCGGTCGCCCAGCGCACCCGGGAGATCGGGATCCGCCGGGCCATCGGCGCCAGGAGATCCAACATCAGCGCCGAAGTGCTCGCCGAGTCCCTCATCGTGAGCGTGGCCGGCGCTCTGGCCGGCCTGCTCTTCGTGGCGGCGCTCGCCGCGGCCGCCTCCGCGGTCCTGGGTCTGCCCCTGGCGCTCGCTCCCGCGACCCTCGCGCGCAGCCTCTTCATGGCCGCGATCGCGGGCCTGCTCTCGGGCGCGCTCCCCGCGGCGCGTGCGGCGCGCGCGGATGTCCTGAGCTCGCTCCGCGCCGATTAGGAAGCCCGCCGCCATGACCCCGCGCCGGAAAACAGGACTCGCCCGGTTGGCCGCGACCGACCGCATGGCCCTCGGCTTCGCTCTCGACTCCGTGCGCGCGAACGGCGTTCGCTCGTTCCTCGCGGTGGCCGGCATCGTCATCGGCATCGTCACCGTGGTCCTCATCACCTCCGTGCTGCAGAACGCGAAGAGCCAGGTGGCCGCCCTCTTTCAGGGGCTCGGCACCGACAATCTCCTCGCCTTCCATCTCGGCGCCGACCCCTACGCTCCTCCCACCGAGCGAGAGGCGAACCGCAAGCCTCTGGAGATCGGCTTCGCCGAGGCCATCAAGCGGAGTTCGTCCAACATCGAGGACGTGGCCGTGCAGCTCATCGTTCCCGCCATCGTGAACGGTCGTCCCCTGGTGGCAAGCGCGGGGCGAATCGACAACGACACCTGCTACGCCGAGGGCTGGCAGGCCAAGACCTACGACATCATCGACGCCGGCCTCGCCGAAGGACGCGTGTTCACGCCGATCGAGGAGGCGACGGGGGCGCGGGTGGCCGTCCTCGGGGCCAGCGTGCGCGAGTCGCTCTTCCCCGGCCTCTCCGCCCTCGGCAAGGAGATCCGGGTGAGCGGCGTGTCCTTCACGGTGATCGGAGTCATCGCGCCGCGCCCGGGGGGCGTCTTCGGCGAGAACCGCCAGGACAGCGTCGTCTCCATGCCCATCCGCACCGTGCAGGCCGTCTTCCCCGACGCGAAGAACGTACTGCTGTACATGAGGATGAAGGAAGGCCGCCGCGTCGAGGCCCGGCAGGACGCGGAGACTCTGCTGCGCCGGCTCCGCGGCCTCGCCCCGGAATCGCCGAACGACTTCCAGCTCACCTCCCCCGACCAGATCATCGCGGTCTTCAATCAGGTGGGAAACGCGATCGGGGCGGCGACAGTGGCGCTCGCCGGAATCAGCCTCTTCATCGGCGCCATCGGGATCGGGAACGTGATGATCATCAGCGTCACCGAGCGCACCCGGGAGATCGGGATCCGCCGCGCCCTCGGCGCCACCCAGGGGTCGGTGCGGCGACAGTTCCTGATCGAGGCGGGGGTGCTCTCCGGCGTGGGCGGCATTCTGGGCGTCCTGGTCGCGCTCGGCATCGGCTTCCTCGTGACCCTCGTCCTGCCTCGCTACGATGCGCGGCCGCCCTGGAACGCGGCCATGATCGGGGTGGCGGTTTCGATCGCGGTGGGCCTCGTCGCGGGCTACGTGCCGGCCTCGCGGGCGGCCTCCGTCGATCCCATTGAGGCGCTTCGCACGGACTGAGGAAGGAGCGGGGGCGATTCCCGCCCGATCCGATCCGCTAAGCTCACCGGCCCACCAAAGGAAAGGGTCCCCATGCTTCTCGAAGGAAAAACCGGTCTCATCCTCGGCGTCGCCAACAAGCGCTCCATCGCCTGGGGCATCGCGAAGGCCTGCGCCCGCGAAGGCGCGCGCCTGGCTCTGACCTATCAGGGCGAGCGGCTCAAGGAGAACGTGGACGAGCTTTCCAAGGATCTGAAGGAACCCCTGCTCTATCCCTGCGATGTCGCGAAGGATGAGGACATCGCCGCCCTGGCCGCCTCCATCAAGGCCGACCTCGGCCACCTCGACTTCGTCGTCCACTCCGTCGCTTTCGCCCAGCGCGAAGAGCTCACCGGCGAATTCCTCAACACGTCGCGCGAGGGCTACCGCATCGCTCAGGACATCTCCTCCTATTCTCTGACCGCGATCTGCCGGGCCATGGCTCCCCTCATGGAGGGCCGCGCGGGGTCGGTCGTCACTCTCTCCTACCTGGGCGGCGAGAGGGTGGTGCCGCACTACAACGTGATGGGCGTCGCCAAGGCCGCGCTCGAGATGTCGACCCGCTACCTCGCGGCCGACCTCGGCCCGAAGGGCATCCGCGTGAACGCGATCTCGGCCGGCCCCATCAAGACCCTGGCCGCGGCCGGGGTGGGGGGCCTCGGCAAGATGATCGACTACTACCGTCAGCATGCGCCTTTGCGCCGAGCTACCGATCAGGATGAAGTGGGTGATGCCGGTCTCTTCCTCCTGTCGAACATGTCGCGCGGCGTCACCGGCGAGGTGCTGCACGTGGACAGCGGTTTCCATGTCATGGCGATGTCCGCCGATCTGGCCTGAGCCCCGAAAGAACGAGATTCCATGAGCACCATTCAGGTCGAAATCAAGGACGGGATCGGCACCATCCGTCTCGCCGGGCCCCGGGGCAACGCGATGAGCGAGGCCCTCATCCTGGACCTTTCCGCCGCCCTGCGCACGGTGGGCGGCGAGCCCTCGGTGCGCGCCGTCCGGCTCGCCTCGGCGCACCCGAAGCTCTTCTGTCCCGGGTTGGATCTGGTGTCTCTGGCCGGCGCCGACCGCGCCGAGCTGACCACCTT
>JAIBCN010000256.1 GCA_019694155.1 Vicinamibacteria bacterium
CCGCAGATGCCTTCGCGGCAGTCGTGGTCGAAGGCGATGGGATCCTGGCCCTTGCCGATGAGTTCCTCGTTCAGGACATCGAGCATCTCGAGGAAGGACATGTCCTTCGAGACATCGTTCGCGTCGTACGATACGAACGCGCCCTCGGAGGCTCCGTTCTTCTGGCGCCAGACGTTGAGCTTGAGCTTCACTTGTAGCTCCGGGTTTGAAGGTGGACGTATTCGAAGTTCAACGGCTCGATGTTCCTCTTGGGCGCCTTGTCGTCGCCCGTGAACTCCCAGGCGGCGACATGCGCGAAGTTCGCGTCATCGCGCTTGGCCTCGCCCTCGTCCTGGAACTCCTCGCGGAAATGGCCGCCGCACGACTCGCGGCGTTCGAGCGCGTCGCGGCACATCAATTCCGCGAGCTCCAGGAAGTCGGCCACGCGTCCGGCCTTCTCGAGCGACTGGTTCATTTCGTCGGCCGTCCCCAGCACGGTGACGTTCCTGTGGAACTCCTCGCGCAGGGCGGGGATGAGCTTCAGGGCTTCGGTGAGGCCGGCTTCGTTTCTCGCCATGCCGCACTTCTCCCACATGATCCTGCCGAGCTCCTTGTGGAAGGAATCGACGGTGCGCTTGCCCTTGAGCGCCAGCAGCCGGCTGGTCCGCGCCGCCACCTCGGCCTCGGCCTTCTTGAACTCGGGGTGGTCGGTCGAGACCTTGCCGGGCTTGGCGCTCGCGAGGTAGTTGCCGATGGTGTAGGGCAGGATGAAGTAGCCGTCGGCGAGGCCCTGCATCAGGGCGGAAGCGCCGAGACGGTTGGCGCCGTGGTCGGAGAAGTTCGCCTCGCCGATGACGTGGAGGCCGGGGATGGTGCTCTGGAGGTTGTAATCGACCCAGAGCCCGCCCATGGTGTAGTGGATGGCCGGGTAGATCCGCATGGGAACCTTGTAGGGGTTCTCGCCGGTGATCCGCTCGTACATCTCGAACAGGTTGCCGTACTTCTCGGAGACCTTCGCTTCGGAGAGGCGCTTGATCGCGTCGGAGAAATCGAGATAGACGCCGAGTCCGGTGTCGCCGACGCCGCGACCGTCGTCACAGGCCTCCTTGGCCGCGCGCGATGCGATGTCGCGGGGCGCGAGGTTGCCGTAGCTCGGGTACTTCCGTTCGAGGTAGTAATCGCGCTCGGCTTCGGGGATCTGATCGGGCGAGCGCTTGTCGCCCTTCTTCAGGGGCACCCAGACGCGGCCGTCGTTGCGGAGCGACTCGGACATCAGGGTGAGCTTGCTCTGATGGTCGCCGCTCACCGGGATGCAGGTGGGGTGGATCTGCGTGTAGCAGGGATTGGCGAACGCGGCGCCCTTCTTGTAGGCGCGCCAGATCGCCGTGGTGTTGCAGCCCTTGGCGTTCGTCGAGAGGTAGAAGACGTTGCCGTAGCCGCCGGTCGCGAGGACCACCGCGTCGGCCGACCACGACTCGATCTTTCCCGTGACCATGTCGCGCGTGACGATGCCGCGGGCCACGCCGTCGATCACCACGAGCTCCAGCATTTCGTGACGGGTGAAGGCCTTCACCGTTCCCGCCGCCACCTGCCGCTCCATCGCCTGGTAGGCGCCGATCAGCAGCTGCTGGCCGGTCTGCCCGCGGGCATAGAAGGTGCGTGAGACCTGCGAGCCGCCGAACGAACGGTTGGAGAGGAGGCCGCCGTATTCGCGGGCGAAGGGCACGCCCTGGGCCACGCACTGATCGATGATCTTGACCGAGATCTCCGCGAGACGGTGGACGTTCGACTCACGCGCCCGGAAGTCGCCGCCTTTCACGGTGTCGTAGAAGAGACGGAAGACGCTGTCCCCGTCGTTCTGGTAGTTCTTCGCAGCGTTGATGCCGCCCTGGGCGGCGATGGAGTGGGCGCGCCGCGGAGAGTCCTGGTAGCAGAAGGAGAGGACGTTGTATCCGAGCTCGCCCATGGCGGCGGCGGCGGATGCGCCGGCGAGGCCGGTGCCCACCACGATGATGGTGTGCTTCCGCTTGTTGGCGGGATTCACCAGCTTCATTTCGAACTGGTGGGTCTCCCACTTCTTGTCGATCGGACCGGCCGGGGATTTCGAATCGAGGTTCATCGGTTTTCTTTCACTTCACCAGGCCGAAGTAGACGGAAAGGGGGAAGGACAGATTGCCGACCGTGACCACCGCCGCGTAGGCCGCCCCGATCATCGAGCGGAGCGCGTTGTACTTCGGGTGCGAAAGGCCCATGGTCTGCAGCATGCTTTCGACTCCATGGAAGAGGTGCAGGGAGAGCGCCACCATGGAGAGCACGTAGAAGAAGGCCACCAGCGGATTCTGGAAGCCGATCACTACGTTGTGGTACACGTCCCCGCGGATGAAGTCTGGATGGGCCGAGCCCACGGTGAAGTGCAGGAGGTGATAGACGATGAAGAGCAGGAGCAGCGGCCCGCCCCAGCGCATCGTGCGGGAGGCGTAGGTGGACGCTTCGTAGGCCGTCCTGCGGTAGCCGACCGGCCGGGCGGACCAGTTGGCGAGGGTGAGGCTCGTGGCCGCCCAGATGTGAAGCCCCACGCAGGCCAGGAGCACCAGGCGGGCCGTCCACACCAGGGGCGGCTTCGACTGGAGCATCTCGCCGTAGTGATTCAGGGCCTCGGGACCCTGGTAGAGGAGCAGATTCCCCACCATGTGGATGAGCACGAACCCGGTGAGGATGACGCCGGTGAGCGCCATGACCACCTTCTTGGCGACGGTTGTAGTCAGAAGGCCGGGGGAGCTCAGGGACGGTGCAATGGCTGTCATCGGTTTGGAGAGGTCCTTGAGGGTCGGACGTGGGACGGACGGATCGGGAGAAGGCTCGACGCGGAAAGCGATTCTAAACGGTCCCCGGGCGGCGGCGTGTTCGCCTTTCTAGACCACGGTGCCGTCGGGGACGATCGTGTCCTTGGGGACGATGACGATGCCGTCCCGGATGTGCCAGCAGGGGCCATCCGCGTGCTCGAGCTTGGCTTCGTTGACGAGCCGCACGTTCCGGCCCACGCGGGCGTTCTTGTCGATGATCGCCGTTTCGATGACGGAGTTGTCGCCGATGCCGATGGCCGGCCGGCCGCTCGAGGGATCGGGAGTCGTCCGTTCGTAGTAGTCGGCGCCGAGGACCAGGCTGTTCCGAAGCACGCATCCGCGGCCGATCCGGCTCCGGATGCCGATGAGCGACCGTTCGATCTCGGCGTCGACGATGATCGAACCCTCGGACACGAGAGCATTCGTCATTCGCGCCCCTTCGATCTTGGTGGCGGCGAGCGCGCGGGCGCGGGTGTGGACGGGAGTCTTCACGTCGTAGAAGTCGAAATGTGGCACGGGCTGGCACAAGCCGAGGTTCGCTTCGTAGTAGGACCGGATGGTGCCGACGTCTTCCCAGTAACCATGGAAGACATGGGCCTGGACCTTCAGCTCTCCGATCGAGCCGGGGATGATGTGCTTGCCGAAGTCGAGGGACGCGTCGTAGGCGAGGGTGGTTTCGAGGGCGCCTCGCTTGAAGATGTAGATGCCCATGGAGGCGAGATACCCTTCACCGCCGCCGGGCAGCTCGGACTTGAGGCCGTCGAGTTCGTCCGGACTCGGCTTCTCGTGGAAGTGGATGATCCGCCCCGCCGCGTCGATCTTCAGGATGCCGAAGCCGGGGGCGGCGGCCGCGTCCACCGGCGTTACCGCCACCGTGATGTCGGCGTCCGCCGCGAGATGCGTGTCGCGCATCTTGCGGTAGTCCATCTGGTAGAGCTGGTCGCCGGACAGGATGAGGACGTCGTCGAAGTCGTGATGGCGGATGTGCCGGTTGGCGCGCCGCACCGCGTCGGCCGTGCCCAGGAACCATTCCTGCTCGTTCTCGGTCTGCTCGGCCGCGATCACCGAGACGAAGGCCTCGGTGAAGGGATCGAAGCGGTACGTCTGGGCGAGGTGCTTGTTGAGGCTCTCCGAAAGGTACTGGGTGAGGACGATGATCCGGCGCAGGTGGGAGTTGAGGCAGTTCGAGATGGGGATGTCGATCAGCCGGTACTTCCCCCCGATCGGGACCGCGGGCTTCGACCGGTGGGCGGTGAGGGGAAACAGGCGCGTGCCGCGTCCGCCGCCCAGGATGACGGCCAGGACTTCCTTCATGGACGCTTCCTTGCGTGAATGAGCGCACGGACCTCGTCGTTGCGCGGGTTGTCGAAGTCCAGGCGGACCCGATGGTCTTCGGTGAGGGAGATCCTCGCGGGGAAGCTCGAACCCACGAGCGCGTACCCTTGGGGGAGGATCACCGCGTTGCGCGGGCGGCCGAAGGAGCGATCCCACACCAGCAGATCGCCGTCCAGCCGGTAGCGTGCAGGGTCGGTGTAGGTCTCGCGGATGCGGATGCGCGTCGTCGTCCCGGCCGCTACCGCGGGGAATCGAACCACCGCCGCCTCACTGTCCGGCTTCACGGGCTCGCCGATGTCGATCTTCGTCCGGGTGATTTCCTCGCCCTTCAGGGTCTCCACCTTGAGCGGTTCACCGGTGTCGAGATCAAGAGCACTCGGGTGGCTTACCTTGCTGCCCGCCCGGACCACGTTGATGTAGGTCGAGCGGCCCACGTCCCTGATGGTGACGTCGTGATACAGATCGAAGGAGTGCGTCTCCGGGGGCTGGAGGAAGTAGACGATCTCCCGGTCCTGCCGCGCCCGCTCTGAGAAGGCCGGGTCGTCGGGGGAGCCGGCTCGCGGAGGCGTGGCGGCCTGAGCGGCCATGACCAGGGTGACGAGATGCAGCGCGATCACTTCAGCCTCCGCGCCTTGATCGCATAGGAAACGGCGTCGGGTCCGATGTTCATGAAACTCAGGCGCAGGCGGGCGCCCGCGGACCCCGTCTCCGTGACCACCTGGGAGGGATAGTTGCACGAGACGACCTCGTAGCCGGGCGGCAGCACCACGGAGTTCCGCTTGATCCCGAGCGAGCGCGAGAAGACGATGAGGCCGGTCTTCTCCTCGGTGAAGTAGCTCTTCTCGTCCTTGTAGGTCTTGTCGATGAGCAGCCGGATCTCGCCCTCCTTCGGCACCGGCCGGGGAAGCTCGATCTGAATGTAGCGCGTGTCGGTTTCGGCGTTGCCGAGGCCGTTCGCCTTCGCCTCCGTGCCCGACACTTCGATGAACTTGAGCGGCCTTCCGCTGGCGGGGTCGGACACGCTCTCGTTGCTTGCGATGCTGCCCTTGCGGATCGGGTTCCAGAAGAAGCGCGCGCCGGGTGTCGTGGCCGTCACCTCATAGAGGATGCGGAAGCTCGCGGAGGCGGGATCGAGCAGCTCGTATCGGGTGTAGTCGTCCGCCTGCGTCTGACGGGGCGACACGTCTTCGCTCGCCGGCTGAGCGGCCGCGCGCACCGCCAGGAGCCCGACCAGCGCCGCCGTCGAAGCCCGGAGAACGTGTCGCCTGGTCAGGGTCATTGTGGCTCCTCTCGAAAGTATAGACGGCGCCCCAGTCAGGGGTTCCTCAGTTCCAGCGCGGGCAGGCCGGCGGCCCTGAGCTTCGCGTTCAGAAGCGGGACCTCCGCCATCGCGGCCGTCCACCGCGCGGTCACGAGGCCCGCGCGCGCCCGTGCGTCCGCGATCGTTTTCAGTTGCAGAGCGGTCGGCTGGACGTCGGATGCGAGGGAGTTCATGACGGCGGCTAAGACGCCGCCCGCGTCGGCGAGCGAGTCGGGAACGCCGGGTGTCGGTGGGGGAACGGGCGCCGGCCCGAACGGGCTCGGTGCGCCTCCCCGGCCTCCGGGCGGACCGACCAGGGCTTTGATCTCCAGGTCGAACGCCGCGAGTGCCTCCTTTGTCGGCCCGGTCGCCCCGATCTTCGCGATCTGATCCCGGAGGTCTTGAGCCTGGCGGGCGGAAAGCTGCGCGTCGCGCGCGCCCTCGTAGGCCGCCTTCGTCAGGGAATAGACCTGCTGCATCACCAGGGCCGGCGTCTTCACCCGAGGGTCCTGCTTGATCGTCAGGGGCTGGGTGTAGGTCTTGCCGTTCACGGTCAGTTTCACGGTGTACGTGCCGGGCCCCACAAAGGGCGCGCTCGGCGAAGGCACGGTGTTGTAGGCGACCGCCGCGATGGGGAGCGCGAGGCCGCCTCCCGGGCCGCGCCCTCCGCCGGCGGCGGGCAGGGGCTGATAGTGGATGTCCCAGGTGAAGCGGTGCATGCCGGCCTGAGTGGAGAGCACCATGGGCGGGCGGAACCAGTAGAGAGGCAGGTTGATGGTGGCCGGATCGGGTCGCGTGACCGGATCCGTGCTCGAGTAGTGCCGTACCATCTTCCCCGCGGCATCTTCGATGTCCAGGGTGACGGGCCCGGTGGCGGGCGCGCTCAGCGCGTAGTCGATGATGGCGCCCTCGGGAGGGTTCAGGCCGCCGGGCTCATCGGGAGGCAGAGGCGTATCGGTGTTCGTGTTCCAGCGCACACGGTAGGCGTCCTGAGGCTTGAACAGGTGGGCCTCGGCGTTTGCGACCCTTTCGTCCATCTGACGCAGGGGCGTCAGGTTGTCGAGGATCCAGAAGCCGCGGCCGTGGGTGGCCGCGATGAGGTCGTCGTCCTTGATCGTGATGTCCCGCACCGACGACGGCGCCATGTTGAGCTGGAGGGACTGCCAGTGATCGCCGTCGTCGAAGGAGACGTAGACCCGGCGCTCGGTGGCGGCGTAGAGGAGGCCCTTGCGCTCCGGATCCTCGCGGATCGAGCTGGTGGGCCCGGCGTCATCGAGACCGGTGTTGATCTCCGTCCAGGTCTTTCCTCCGTCGTGCGTTCGGAAAAGATGCGGTCGCATGTCGTCGAGGCGCAGCGTGTTCACCGCGGCGTAGGCGGTCAGCGGGTCGAACCGGCCCGCGTCCATGTTGAAGACCTTCATCCATGGACCGAGTTCCTTCGGGGTGACGTCCTTCCAGGTGAGGCCCCCGTCCGCGGTGGTCTGAATGACGCCGTCGTCGGTGCCGATCCAGATGCGATTGACGTCGCGATAGGAGGGCGCGATCGTGTAGATCACGCCGCGCTGGGTGGCAAGCGCGGGATCGGTGTACTTGCCGATGGTCCTCGGCAGGTCGTAGGTCTTCCGCGTCGGATCGTCGCTGATCTTCTTCCAGTTGATGCCGCCGTCCGTCGTCTTCCAGAGGTAGTTGTTCGCGAAGTAGAGGATGTGCGGGTCGACGGGGGAGAAGGCGACCGGTTGCGTGCGCACCGCCCGATATGAAGGCGTCCCCGGCGCCGGGGGCGCGCCGCCACGGCCTCCCGGAACCGGGCTCACGTTCTGCACCTGCGAGGTCCGCCGGTCGAAGCGTGTGAGCTTGCCGCCGTAGATGATGTCGGGGTCGAGAGGATCGGGCACGGCATAGCCGTATTCCTCGACCGCGACCGG
>JAIBCN010000080.1 GCA_019694155.1 Vicinamibacteria bacterium
CCCGACCGAGGCGCTGCGAGCAGAAGGCTAGACGGCCCGAGCCCAATGGGGCAGCGCGACGCCTGGCCTTGGGCCACGAAGCAATCCCGCGGCTCCGTCGCGCCCCACCATCAGCCTCCGCCTACACTCTCTTCCCGCCCTACAACCCCTCCACCAGCTCCGCCAGCAGATCCATCGTCTCCATCGCCCCCGACTCCATCCCCGAAGCAATCGCCTGCTCCAGCACTTTCTTCGACGGATACACCTCCCGCGACACGAGCTCCGTCACACCATCCTTCTCCTCAAAGGTCACCGTAGCCACGACCTCATCGGGAAAAGGCGCCATCGCCTGGGTGTAGACCACACGAGACGGCCGCTCGAGCTCTAGGTACTTCCCCGTGAACGTCACCACCACCTTCCCCTCGCGAGCGAGCGCGTAGACATAAGCGCCACCCACCCGCAGATCCGCCTCGCACTGCACCATCTCGAGCCCGCGCGAGCGCGGCGCCCACCAGCGCTTCACCAGCTCCGGCTTCGTGTAGGCGTCATAGACCACGGCCGCCTTCGCGCGCAGCGTGTGCCTCCACACGAGCGTCGTATCCGACACGCGCTCCACGGTGGCGTGGGTGCTTCGTCCAACATCATTTCTTCCGGCGACGGGCATTCCTGACCTCTTTTCGATGGGGCGCCTCGCTCAACTCCTGAACCAGGCCGCCCAGTTGATCCATGCGCTCTGCCCAGATGGCGCGATAGCTCTCGAGCCACTTGTTCAAATCGCGAAGCCGATCCCCGCGCAGCCCGTAAAGACGCTGGTTGGCGCGCGGTTCCACGTCCACCAGCCGCGCCGCCTTCAGCACGCGCAGGTGCTTCGACACCTGCGGCTGAGAGAGCCGAAGCCGTGTCCCGATCTCGCCCACGGGGCGGGGACCGTCCTTCAGCAGCTCGACGATTCGAAGCCGGCTCGGCAAGAGCAGTGAACGTTTCAATCACGGGCCGTACTATGCCGCACCGGGAATATTCCTGTCAGGGCATCTATAGCCTTGCGCATCCGCGTAGCTTGCCCGCCGAGGTAATCGCGGCGAGGTATCAGTCGAGTCAAGGTGCTGTGGTTTCAAGGTGCCGTAGTTCGAACGCGCGGGTGTTCTAGCGCTCGGGGAACACATATGATCCCGCGCAGTGTTCTGTCTTACCTGCCTACGCACCTGCGAGTTTGTGCGCGCTCACAGCCGGCGACCCTGACGCACGGATTTCTGCGAGTTGGGACATGACGTGGTGGCGTCACACATCGCATGGAGAACGCATCCCCCTCGCGATCGTAGGCATCGATGGCGTTGGGTGGACGAAGGAGCGCGATGAGCTTCCAGCGGACGCGATTGGAGCCAGGAAGAAGGTCTATTACGAACGCCTTCAGCGAGTTGCAGAGGACTTTGGCGGTCCTGCCGCGTCCGTTAGTGGCGACGGAGGCGCCCTGTTCCTTCACTTCTCAACACCCGCGAGCGACGCGAAGGGATCGCTAGTCGAGACTGCGCGCCTGGGATATAGCGCTGCACAGGCTCTGTGGAGGTCCATTCGTGTTGACCTCAATCTTCCTGTTCGCATTGCTGTCCACTGCGCCACCGTGGCTTGGGAGCAGCACACTGGCCGGCTCGATGATAAGCAGCTCGATTTGTGGGGACACCTCGACAAGGACGGTGGAATCAAGAACGCAATCGTTGTATCCGAAGACGTCTACCTCTCATTGGCCCGCGACCAGCGGGAGACGTTCGAATACGCTGGAACGACGCGTCGAGACCGTATCCCTGTCTACTGCTTCCCCGCCTCATGCGCCAGCCAGGCAGACTCGAACACACTTGAGCTGGACCCGGCACACAAATTGTGGGAGGCATTTCGTAACTACACACGGACGCCCGAGATCGCAAAGCTTCAGTACACGGGTTTTCGCCTCAGCAGCGCTGTTCCTCCGGCGCTGGATTTGGAAAGAGTATTTGTCCCGCTGGACGTAGACGCTCCAGATCGCGATCTCGATTCGACCAGTATCGAGGACCTCTTGCTAACGGGACGGCGAAAACTCAACGCGAAGGTCCGGAAAGGCGCCCAACTCCATGAGGCGCCAGTGAGAGGTCCTTGGAGTCGAGATACAGCTCAAGAGCACCGAATGCGCGTGCGACCGTTTCGAGAGGTATTTCAAGAGGCCAACACCCAAATCCTGCTTGGAGAACCTGGCGCGGGTAAGAGCACATTGGCAAAATGGCTCGCACTCGTCCTAGCTGATGGTCGTCTTCGTGCAGAACACGAGCTTGGTGCCGCAGAACGTCGCCTGCCTTTGCCAGTAAGCGTAGGCCTGCTGTCCAAGATCCGCGACCAAAATAACTCTAGTTCCGTCCTTAGTGCTCTCGGCCTTTACTTTCAAGAGAGAAGCGTCGGAACAGGGGCGGAGATAGAAGCGTTCCTCAGGAGCTGCTTTGAGAGCGGTGACGTTCTCTTGCTGCTAGACGGTTTGGACGAGGTGGGAAATGATCGAGTCGGCACAGTCGCGTGGTTGCAGTCCTTCATCGCTCAGCATCCCAAAAACCGCTTCGTCATCACGAGCCGGATCGTCGGCTTCTCCGGCCTGCCTCGCTTCTCGGGAGAAGCCGTCGTAGTCCGACCGTTCTCAGACCTCCAAGTCACTCGCTATGTCGGCGCCTTCTGTGCGGCCTATCGCCAGGCCGAACTGGGTCGACCGGACCCGAAGGTCGATGAGATCGCACACGACTTGCTTGCGGCGATCGAGAGAGATGAGCGACTGAGATCGTTGGCCCGCAACCCGTTTCTACTGTCATCCATTGCGTTAGCACATCGAGCCGAAGGACGACTACCAGAGCATCGCGTCCAGCTCTACGAGATGTTCTTGCGTGCTCTTTGCGAAACGTGGGCATGGGCAAGAAAGATGGTCGTCAAATCCGATGTAGAGACCCTGAAGTACGAAATAGAGGTCGTTCCGATCCTTGGGCACCTCGCCCATCGCATGCACCAGAGTCACCCCAGCGGCGTCGCGCCGCGATCTTTCGTCCTGGGCGCCCTAGAGGAGGCCCTCCTGCTTCGCAATAGCACGCCCCAGGAAGCGCATGCCTCCGCCACCGAATTCCTGCGCAAGGCTGCCGAACAGGCTCAGGTTCTTATCGAGCGCGGCCCGGACCGCTGGGGCTTTCTCCATTTGACCTTCCAAGAGTTTCTGGTCGCGAAGTACTTGCTTCACGAAGAGCGCTTCGAAGCCGTTGCACTGGAGAAGCGCTTTGATCAGCGCTGGTCGGAGGTGCTCAACCTAGGTGTCGGTGCAATGGTCCTAATTCAACAAAGAGGCCGCCAGGCCAACGACCTTGTACGGAGCATTCTTACGACACCGGAGCCCCCTCCGCGAGCCTGGGTCATTCGCTGGCTAGCGAGAAACGTGACGGTTTCCGCTCGTTTGGCCGCAGAACTCGGCGAAGCAATCCAAAGCGACCTTGCACAGATAATTTCAGACAGCCTGGTAGACGACCCCCGTTCTTGGAGTCAAGAGCTGTGGCGAAGGTTGGACGGCTCAGAGGTTCAAAGAATTACAGCAAAAGCCTTTGGCGCTTTCGAGAAAGATCCGCAAGCGAAGACTCGAGAGTTTGCGGCGACCGCCTTGGGGGGAATGCGGTCCGTACGTACCGTGAGAACGCTCTGCTCCCTGACAAATGACAAGAGCATCACAGTTCGAGCAGCCGCAGCCGCAGCCCTGGGGAACGCTCCATCGACCGACGGCGCGGCTCGGTTGGTCGAGTTGCTCAAAGATGATTCCCCAACCGTTCGTTCAAGCGCCGCCGAATCGTTGGGAAAAGCGGGGAAACATTGTCCAGTCGAGACTCTCGTTCCTCTCCTTTGGGACCGTTCAGTTCACGTGCGGACAGCCGCGGCTCGAGCTCTCGGAAAGTTGGGAGACCCACGCGTAGTCGTCCCGCTCGTCGAAGGCTTGGCGGACAAGAGCGTGGACCCAGACTATTTCGTTGTGGAGACGCTAGCGCTCCTAGCCACGGAACGCTCGCACATGGCGCTACTGTCTCTCCTCGACACAAACCCCGACGCACGGTGGTACGTGCCGGGCTTTCTTCGGAAGACCACCTTCGACGTCGTTGTGGATGGACTTATTGAGCGCCTGGCTAGCCCGAACGTCGCTGTCCAGCTAGCCGCCATTGATTCCCTCAGCGGCGGAAACCATGTTCGCGCGTTGGACCCTCTACTCACCTTGCTGAGCGCGGCAAACGCAAAACTCCGCGGGCGCGCCGCGCGTGCCGCAGGATCCTTTGCATTGGAAGAGACTCTCGATCGATTGCGGCCCTTGGCCAAAGACCGAGCTGCTGGTGTCAGAGAGGGGTTCGTCAGCGCCCTGGGAGAAATAGGCTCCGAGGAAGCATTCGAGATCCTTCACCCCTTGACTGACGACAGGTCATCCGGAGTCCGCGCATCGGTCGCCGACGCCCTTGGAAAGGTCGGCTCAGAACGCGCCATACAGACCCTGAGTCGTCTTTTGCTCGACTCAAGTTCTCGCGTCCGGGCCGCGGCCGCAGAAGCACTAGGCAACACCGAATCAGGGGTCTCGGTGGCACTTCTAACCAAGGCTCTTGGCGACAGAGTGTCCTTTGTACGATGGAGCGCAACTCAGGCGCTCGGGAAGATAGGATCCGCTGACGCGGCTCCCGCCTTGATCAGTTGCCTCAGCGACAGGGTGGCCTACGTGCGTGGAGGGGCCATCCAAGCACTCGGAAAGCTTCAATCCGTCCAGACTGCGCGACCAATCGTTAGGGCCCTAAGAGGCAACAAGAAGGGCTTCTTGATTCTGGCCGCGGTCGAAGCCCTGAAGAACCAGGGATCTGAAGCTGCGGCTCCCTATGCTATTTCGCTGCTAAGAGACGAGAATCCCTACATAAGAAGTCAAGCGCTTGAATTGCTCGGCGGATTGGCAGATCGACTGCCGTGGCCGCCGCCGACCAAAGCCTAGAAGTCGGGCGCGCCTCTCTTGAATCGACCGGTGGTCCGTGCCTGACGATCGGACTGAACCCATTCAATCGAGAGGTCAGAGAAGGTTCTCGGCATGGACATCTCCGATGAAACGGTAAGGATCGCTGCTCTTCTTAATACAGGCCTCGAATATCGAGTTGGCGACATGAGGCAACTCGATATTCCTGATGCAAGTCTTGCCGGTGTGATCTCTTTCTATTCGATCGTGCATTTCGAACTCGGCACAGATCTCTGCCAGATTCGGCGGGCCTAGTGGCCAGGCGGATTGTTCCTGGTGTCGTTTCATGTGGGGGATCAAATAGTCCACGCTGGTGATTTGTTCGGCGCTACTGTCTCCCTCGACTTCAGCTTTCTTGCTCCCATCGCGATCATCGAAGCGCTCCGTTCAGCTTGCTTCAAGGTAATTGAGCATATAGAGCGGCGACGAGGCGTGGCCCAGGCCAGGCTGCTTGCTCCGCGGCGCGGCGAGCCCAGCTCAGCGTCCGGCGCCGTGGGCCACCACTGCCAGGCCCGCGAGATTGCTTCGGCCCAATACGAAACGGATTGGGGCCTCGCAATGACGGCGCCGGGTTTCTCTCCAGAGTCACGGCTCACCTCTTTCCCGACCAGCTCGGGCCCATGGCAGAGCTGTTCGAGACAACCGATTGGTGCGCAAAGCCTGCCCTCGGGGCAGCGTCTGTGGCCTTTGGCGATCGAGGCCTCGCGCTGGAGGCGTATGCTCGCGCGCAGAATCAACCTGGGATCTTCCTGGGCGCCCAATCAGGAGCGGCTGCTTGGATTCCATTCTCCCCACGAGGAAAGGACATCCACCGTGAAACTCCACTTCGGGCCTTTGTTCGCATCGATTCGACGCCTTGTGGTCTGCCTGGCGACTCTCAGCCTGACCACCGGCGCCTTGGCCCAGGGCAGCGCCGTCGGGACCATTTCCGGCCGCCTCACCGATCCGGACAACCTGACCCTGCCGGGTGTCGCCGTCACCTTGACCTCGCCGGCTCTGCCGGGACCGCGCACCACCACCTCGTCCGCGAAAGGCGAGTACTCCTTTGATTCCCTGCCGCCCGGGGACTATGCGCTGAGTTTCGAGCTTCAGGGTTTTTCTCCCGCGCGACGCCAGGTCGTCGTGAAGGCGAGCAAGGAGCCCGTGATCCTGAGCCTCAAGATGGAGCTTGCGGCCATGACCGAGGTGGTCAACGTGGTGGGTTCGCAGATCGAGGGCGCGAAAGTCACCGCCTCGCTGCCTGTGTCCGTGATCAGCGTCGAACAGATCCAGGCCGTGACCGCCGGTTCCGGCGACGAACTCTTCCGGACCCTTCCCCAGGCCGGCAACGTGACCTTCAACTCGAACTTCATTCCCACCTCGAGTAACTCCGCCCGGGGCGACGTCAACTCGATCAGCTTGCGCAACCTGGGCGCGGGGAACACCCTCGTCCTGCTGAACGGCCGAAGAACCGTGGTCCATCCCACCACCCAGGCCGAGTCGCTGGTGCCCGTCTTCACATACAACACCAACGCCATTCCAGTGGCGGGCCTGAAGCGGGTCGAGGTGCTGCGGGACGGCGCCTCGGCCATCTATGGAGCGGACGCGGTGGCGGGCGTCATCAATACTGTGCTCGAGAACCACTACACGGGCGGGAGTGTCGAGGCCCAGTTCGGACCTTCCGAAGGTACGAGCAAACGCGAAGGCCGGCTGACCGGCATCTATGGCCGGGGCATCCTGAAGGACCGCGGTCATTTCACGATCTTCGGCAGCGCCGAGCGCCGCTCGGCCCTACTCGACTCCGACCAGGATTTCACGCGCTACGCGGACAAGCGGCCGCTCTTCGCCGGCACCGAGTTCGAGAACGCTACCAGTCTGGACGGTCGAAGCGTCACTTCGGCCTGGGGCGTGTTCCAGGTCCTGTCCACCACGTCCGCGATTCGCTCCAACAACGTGGCGGTGACCGGGGCCACCGGCTTGTTCCACATCGCTCCCCAGGGAAACCCCACCTGCGGCGTGGTGCTGAGCCCCGGGCTTTGTCTGGATTCCGGGGCGCAGAACGTCACGAACGACCGCAACCTCCGCCTCGAATCGGCGAGCTTCAAGACCTCCACCATTCCCAAGGTGGCGCGCTACAACCTGTTCTCGACCTTCACCTACAACTTCAGCGACAACGTGAACTTCTTCTCCGAACTCGGCTACTACAACGCCGACTCGCACGGAACGACGACGTCGCCGGGGGTGAGCACCGCCACGACCGTGACCATACCGGCCACGGGCTACTACAACCCGTTCGGCGCGGCCGTGCTCCCGAACGGTCAGCCGAACCCCAACCGCCTGCCCGGCCTCAGCATCCCCGCGTCCGGCCTGCCGGTGCAGATCAACACCTACGGCCTGGTGGATTTTGGCGCGACCCCGGTCACGGTGAAGAACGAGCAGTTCCGCCTTCTGGGCGGCCTCAAAGGCAAGGCCCGCGGATTCAGCTGGGAGAGCGCCATGCTCTATTCCCGGGCCACCGTGGATGACCAGTCCTTCGCGGTGAGCGCCACCAAGCTCCAGCAGGCGCTGTCCCTCACCACGCCGGACGCCTACAACCCCTTCAACGGCGGCACCCTGACCGACCCGAGCTACGGCGACGCCACGCCGTCGAGCGCGTCCGCAATCGCCGCGATCGGCGTGCCGATCCTGCGCGCCAGCAAGACGGCGCTTGCCCTGTGGGATCTCAAGATCAGCCGCCCCGACCTCTTCTCGATTCCGGGAGGCGGGGTGGGTCTCGCCATGGGTGTGGAAGCCCGCCACGAGGACTATCGCGACAACCGGGATTCGAGGATTGACGGCACCAGCGGCTACACCGACGCGGTGACCGGCGTGAGCTTCCCGAGCGACATCCTGGGCACGAGCACCTCGCCTGATGTCGCCGGCAAACGAACGGTCGCCTCGGGCTATGCCGAGCTCGCAGTCCCCCTCGTCTCGCCGGAAATGAAGTTCCCCCTGATCAACCGCCTCGATATCCAGCTCGCGGGCCGGGCCGAGCACTACAGCGACTTCGGCAACGTCGCCAAGCCGAAGGTGGGCGGTGCCCTCGACATCGTTCCCGGCCTGCGGTTGCGCGGGTCGTGGTCCCAGGGCTTCCGCGCCCCGAACCTGGAGCAGATCAACGTCACTCAGGTCAGCCGGTCCAACAACCGTCAGGACTACATCTACTGCGAAGCCGACCTGCGCGCCCGCCGAATCACCAGCTTCAACGCCTGCTCGCGATCGAGAGCGACCCAGGCCATCCGCTCGGGCAATCCAAACCTCGAGCCCGAGACCTCCGACTCGCTGTCGTACGGCGTGGTTCTCGAGCCGAGGTTCATTCCGGACCGGCTCGGCCGCCTGACCCTGACCGCCGACGTGTGGAGGATCAACCAGAAGGGGATCATCGGCGTGTTCGGCGAAGGCAACGCGGTGATCCTCGACTACTTCCTGCGCGTCACCGGCAGCTCGAATCCGAAGGTCCACCGCGCCGCGCCGTCGCCCGACGACATCGCGGCCTTCGCGGGCACCGGCATCGAGCCGGTGGGCGTGGTCACGTCGGTCGATGACCAGTACGTGAACCAGCTGCCGCAGCAGGCGAAGGGCACGGACGTGGGCGCCATCTACCGCCTCAACACCGAGCGCTTCGGCAACTTCGACCTGAACGTCGATGTCTCTTACCTGCACACCCTCTACCAGTCGCCTTCTCCCGCCATCCAGACCCTGCTCGACGCTCGCGCCGCGGGGAAGATCAATGCCGGCACCGTCATCACCGGCGCGTCCGAGCTGGTCGGGCAGAACGGCACCCCGGCCTGGCGCGGCTCGGCCTCTTTCAACTGGAGCCGGGGCCGTCTGAGCGCGAACTGGTTCAGCAATTACATCGGCAAGTTCTATTCGACGGGCCTCACCTATGCCGCGGGCGGCTTCTACGACGTGCCCGCCACGACGTTCCACAACCTTTCATTCGCGTACGAATTCCGCGGGAGCGGCCTCACCGGGCTGCGGCTGCGCGCCGGGGTTCGGAACCTCCTCAACACGACCCCGCCCCTTTCCCCGGGCGGATACGTGGCGGCGGCCTACAACCCCGACCCGCGTTACTGGTTCGTCAGCGTGCGAAAGACCTTCTGAAGGCCGTTCCAAGGAGCCGTCCATGATGAACATGAAGCGCATTGTTCCCGCCTGGGCGCTCGTCTTCGCGCTGGCCTCTTCGCGGATCTGGGCGCAGGAGGAGCTCCCGCCCCCGCAGGCCACGACGGGCGGCGACCTGATCGGCTACAACTCGATCCACCACCCGACCATCGGACGCGACGGCATGGTGGTGTCCCAGAACAAGGTCGCCGCGCGTATCGGGGCCGACATCCTGCGCCGCGGCGGGAACGCGGTCGATGCCACGGTCGCGGTGGCGATCGCCGAAACCCTGACCCTGCCGCGCGCCGGCAACATCGGCGGCGGCGGCTACATGCTCGTCTACAACGCCAGGGACAAGTCCACGACCGCGATCGAGTACTACGGCCAGGCTCCCCTGGGAGTGACTCCCAGCCTCCTGCTCGGGCCTGAAGGCAAGCTCGACCGGAGCAAGGTTCTCTCCTTCAAGGGCGTCACCGTGCCCGGCACGATCGCCGGGCTTTATGAAGCGCACAAGCGCTTTGGCCGGATGCCCTGGGGCAAGCTCATGGAACCCACCATCGAGCTCGCGAAGAAGGGACTCGTCATGAGCGACGACGAGTCGATCGCCCTGTCAGCCCGCAAGGCGCAGATGGCGAAGGACCCGGGTGGCGGCGCCTCGAAGCTCTACTTCAAGGCGGACGGCTCGCCCTACGAGCCCGGAGACGTCTTCAAGAACCCCGAACTCGCCTGGACCCTGAAGCAGATCAAGGACCACGGCGCCGACGGCTTCTACAAGGGCCCGGTGGCCGAGAAGATCGTCGCCGCGATGAAGGCGAACGGCGGCATCATCACGATGGAGGATCTGGCTTCGTACAAGGCGAACGTGCTGGAGCCGATCTGGTCGAGCTATCGCGGATACCGGATCGCGTACATGCCTCCCACCTCGGCCGCATCGAGTGTCGCGGAGGCGATGAACATCATCGAGCAGTTCCCGATGGAGTCCTATGGGCAGGGCAGCGTGGCCGCCATGCACCTCATCGCTGAAGCGCTGAAGATCGTCACCGTCGACCGGCGTTACTCGGGAGGCACGCCCCAGTGGCACACGCCCGCCCGCGGCATGGCGAACAAGGACTTCGCGAAGGAACGCGCGGCCCTCATTTCGATGGACCGGTCGCTCGACGCGAAGAGCCTTCCCCCCCTCGACCCCACGCCCTACGAGAGCCGGGATACCACTCACCTCGCGATCGCCGACCGGGACGGCAACCTCGTCTCCAACACCTACACGCTCTCGGACTCTTTCGGCGCGCATGTGGTGGCGCCGGGCACGGGCTTTCTGTTGAACAACTCGATGGGCAACTTCGACTGGGGTGGCGGGCAGAGTCTCGGCAACAAGATCGAGCCGGGAAAGCGCGCGCAGTCGACCATCTCGCCCGTCATCGTCTTCAAGGACGACAAGCCCTGGGTCGCCACCGGCACTCCGGGCGGGGGCACCATCATCGCGACCATGGTCCAGATGCTGAGCAACCTGATCGATTTCAAGCTGAATATCGCCGAGGCCGCCGAACGGCCGCGGGTGTATCAGGCCGGCACCGACGGCCCGCTGCAGGTCGAGGAGTCGATCCCGGTCGACCTCGTCGCGGGTCTCACGGCCAAGGGCCACAAGGTGACGCGTTCGCTGATTCTCGGGAGTACCCAGTCGATCATGATCGGCCCGGACGGCCTCTTCTATGGCGCCGCCGATACGCGTCGCCCCGACGCCGAGGCCGTCCCCGTCAGGTAGCCCGTTCGTGTTCCGTGTCGACCCGGACAGCCCTCCGATAGGATGCGGAGATGGCTGAAGATGCTGGAGGAGAAACGAAAGCGCGGTTGCGCGCCGACTTGCTGGCTGCGATGAAGGAGAAGCGCACGGTCGAAGCAAAGGTTCTTCGAACCCTTGTCGCGGCGATCGACAACGCAGAGGCGCCAGAGGCGCATCCCGGGGAGACGGCGATGACCCACCATCACTTTCATTCCGGATCGGCGGAACTCGAGCGGCTGCTCCTGAGCCGGTCTCGAGTTCGAGACGTCCTGCTCGCAGAGGTCCTCGAGCGGGAGCGTGCGGCCGCGGAGATGGAACGCTTGAAGGAGAGGGGTCGCGCCGAAGCCTTGCGCGCAGAGGCCCTCCTGGCAAGGCGCTACCTGGTGTGATCGGGCATCTCCGCTCGCCCCTACCGATGGTCACCCACAATCCCGGACCGCGGGGTGGACCCAGCGCAAACCGCAGGTCGACGAAGCGAAAGCGCGTGAAGGAGTGGGCGTTCAGGGCGTCGCCGGTGTGCCCCGCCGGATGTAGGCGGCGATAGAGTCGCGCCATTGGCCAATCATGGCCTCGAAGCGCTCAGCCGTCATCTCGGCGATGAGCGCGTCGCCCTCGGGGCTGAGGCCGGTGTATTCGTAGCGCACGGTCACGCGCGTGTCCTTCTTTCCAGCCGCGGCGCATTCGACATGGATGCGGGTGGCACGAAGGTCAGCGATGACGTTGCGGTACTCGATCAGCCGGGGCGGTTCGTGGCGGCTCACTGACCAGACCGATTGAATGGAGCCCCGCCCATGCGGATGCGGGGCTTCGACGGTAAACACGGTGCCGTCGCGCAGGGGCAGGTCGCCTGCCGCGGGGAAGACCGGATTCCACCCCTCCGCCCAGTTCTTCTCGCCCAAAGGTGTGAAGAGAACGAACGCTGCGGCCGGCGGCAGGTTCACGGTGAACGAGTGTTCCCGCGTGACCTTGAGGTGCGCGCCGGGCCCGGGGGCGTGCGGGGCGGGGTGGCCGGTGGCGGTCATGGCAGAGACGAGGGCGAGGCCGCTGAAGAGCGCCTTCATCGGCGGGCGGGCTCCTGCTCGACGAGCTTGTGGCTGTCGGCCGCGGTCAGGTCCAGGTGATAGACCTCCCGGAGCATCTTGACGCGCTTAAGGGTGGTCTCGCCGAACGGCGTCTTGTTCTCGAAGACGTGAAGGCAGATGCCCTCGAGGAGGTCGCCGAGGTACATGTCGTGATACTCCGCGACGCCTTTGAGGACCTTGAGGATGCGCTTCTCCATGCGGATGCCGGTCTGGATGCGCTCAACGGTCTTTGGGCGCGCGGGCGGGGCGGGTCTGTGGATCTGGCTCATCGTGTATATATATACCCAGGTACCAATACACCGCAAGCTCGAAGTGCTCTGCATCCCGGCGGGGGCCAAGCGCCGTCCACTTCCGGGCCGCGATCGCGAAGAGCCAACGACACAAGGGGCAATGGGCGGTACGGGCGGGTTCGGCGCTGCGCTGTGACACGTTGACAAGGGTTGGAGACGCGTGATCCGATCGCGGGCGCATGACCCGCGAAGCACCACCACCAGCGCCGGCCGACAAGTCGCGAGCGTTGTTCTGGACGCTCCTGGCCGGCGCCCTCGTGGCTTCCGCCTTCGTCCGGTTCTCCGGTATCTCGTGGGGCCTCCGGCATCCCGTGCATCGCGACGAGCAGGACTTCGTCACCCGCGTCGTGGCGATGGTGCTGGCCGGCGACTTCGACCACCGCTGGTACCAGTATCCGGGGCTCTTTCTCTACATGCTGGGTGCGGGTGTCGCCGCCCTCGGCCCGGAGCGCGCGGCTGGCCCCGATGCGTACTGGATCAGTCGTGCCATCGTCGCCTCGTTCGGCGTTCTGAATACGGGCCTGCTCTTCGTCGTCGGCAACCGCCTCATCGGCGTGTGGGGCGGGTTCGCGGCGGCGCTGCTGCTCGGGCTTTCGCCGATCGACGTGGACGCGTTCCATCAGGTGCGCGCGGACGTCGTGGTTCAGACGCTCGGCATCCTCATGATTCCCGCATTCCGCCGCCTCGGCCCCGATCTGCGTGGCGACCGGCGAATGGGCGTCCTCATCGGCCTCGCCACCGCCGTGAAGTTCACCGGACTCCTGCTCGTCCCCTCGTACCTCTACGCCCGCTTCCTGGCCGGGGCCCGCTGGTTCCAGGGCTACGTGATCGCGGGGGCGCTGACCATCGTCATCACACTCGCCTGCACGCCGTACGCCATCATTCACTTCAATCGCTACTTCTCCCCGACCGAATACAACGGCGTGCTCGGCGGTCCATCGACCTACTATCAGGACGCATCGCACTTCGGCGAACACGTCACCTTCTTTCTCACGAACCAGCATCGGAGCTGGGGCATGCTCGCCACCCTGCTCTTCGTCGTGGGCCTCGGTCTCTGCCTGCGCGAGTCGTGGCGCGCGTGGTCTCCGCCTCTCGTCCATCTCGGCACGACCGTCGTGGCTATGTCCGCGGCCGCGATGATCTTCCCCCGCCACATGGCGCCCGCGATGGGGGTCGTCTACCTGATGGCGGCGGCGCCGCTCCAACGGGTGTTCGGGTGGAATCGCCTCGCCGCGGTCCTGCTCACGGTGGCGGCCGTCGCCCCCTCGGCGCGCACCTCATACGCCGAGGTCACGTGGTTCGTCGGTCCCCGCGCCGAGGACAAGGCGCTCGATTGGATTCAGACGAACGTTCCGCAGGGGGCTCGGATTCTCGAAACGCGGCCCGGCACCACCATCGGCGGTCACCCCGGGGCGATGATCGGCATCGACACGCGCCGTTACGAGCTGCTGTTCCTGCGCACTGACGTGGACCGCGTCGGCCCTCGCCTTGGCCTCCTGGCGCCTCACATGGACCTCGTCGTCACCGACACCGAGAATCGCCGCTGGATGGGGGGGCTGACGACGGTCTATGAGGCCACGGGTCCGCATGGCAGCGTCGTCATCAAGCTGCAGCGCCCCATCGAAGAACCGGCGCGCACATTCACTCGCGGCGACCTCGCGTCCGCGCGGCTTTCCGCCTCCGAAAACCTCCCGGACCTCGAGCGCCTGCGTGACGGCGACGCCTCGACCGCGTGGTCCACGGCGGGGCCGATGGTGGGGACCGAGTGGCTGGAATTGACCTTCGACACGCCTCGGAACGTGGCGAGCGTGGAGGTGGTGTTGAACGCGCCGCCTTTGCGCCACGCGCCGGAGCTGCAGGTGTTAACGAGCGTGGATGGAAAAACCTTTGAAGCCGTGCGGACGGTCGAAGCGCGAGCGCCGGTCGGAGAGCAGCCGGCCGCGGGTCGCCGGATGAGTCAGGAAGTCGTCCTCGAACCGCGCCTGGTGCGGGGCGTCCGTGTCGCGCAACTCGGAAGACGTCAGGAACCATGGAGGGTGGCGGAGCTGATCGTCTACGAGCAACGGCCGCCTTCGTAGTCCTCCCTCGCGCTGCCAGACACCCCGGTGAAGGAGCAAGACCCACGACGAGCGTCGCGGACTAACATCACGACATGCTGAGTTGCATCCTCTGTGCTGCCATGCTCCTTCAGGCGGGCGCCGCCTCGCCGACCCCGCGCCCGGCGAATCAGACGCCACCCACGTTCGCGGTGGGAACTGCGCAGGTCCTGGTCGACTTCGTGGTGACGGGAAAGGACGGCGCCGCGGTGGCCGGCCTCTCCGAGAAGGACTTCAAAGTCAGCGAAGACGGGAAGGAACGGAAGATCGTGTCGTTCCTCGCGTTCGGAGGCGGGTCGAAGGTCGGTCCGGCCGACGCCGCGGAGGCGACCTCTTCTGAGGATCCTGCTCCCCTGACCGGCACGATCAGCGTCCTCTTCGTCGACGACGCCCGCCTGACTCCGGCCCAGGTGTTTCAATTGCGGCCCGCGCTCAAGAACCTGATCAACGCGATGGCCGACCGGCAGGCCGCGCTCGTTCTCATTGCGCCGACCTCGAAGGTGTCGGTCGCGCGCCCGCTGATCGATGGACGAGGCGAGTTTCTGGCCGCGGTCGATCGCATCAATGGCGGACGCACCGAAGGAGTCAACAAGTTCCCGATCTCCGACGCCGAGGCCTTTGCGGCCGAGCGAGGGGACACCGCGATGCTTGATCGCCTGATCGCGCGGTTCGTCTCCCTCAATTCGGCGCCGTCGGATCGAATGGACCCCGATCTCGGCGTCGGTCCCACCCGCAACCGCGCGGCCGAGGTGGCGCGGGAGGCGCGGAGGTTTCGCGACGAGGCGTACGCAACCATGGCGAGGTCGCTGGTGTGGCTCGGGCGTCAGCCGGGCCGTCACAGCCTCCTCATGGTCTCCGGCGGCTACGCGCGCGACCCCGAAGACGATCGCCAGCGCGAACTGGTGACGCTTTCCCTGCGCGCGAACGCGCCGATCCACTTCATCGACGCGCGGGGCCTGATCGGGGGCACGTTGTTCCAGGGCGTCGAGTACGGACCGCCCATCGACGCCGCCGCGGGTGAAAGCCTGTTCGCGGTCTCGGATGCCGCGGAAGCGTCATCGACCCTGTCGGACAGCACGGGAGGGCTGGCGATCCGCAACTCGAACGACCTGACCCGCGCGCTGAGCCGCCTCTTCGATACCATGACCACGTACTACCTCATCGGCTACGAGCCTCCGGAGCACAGCAAGCCGGGCTTTCGGAGCATCAAGGTGGAGGCTCGCGTGAGCGGCCTTCACATCCTCGCCCGGCGCGGTTATTTCGACGAGACCGGCGCCGCCCGATAGGGGCCTGCGCCGGCCCGGTAGTACCGCGCCGGCTTGGAACGCCGGTCAGAACCTCCCGCTCACGCGCAGGCTGAAGCTCGTGAGCTTGCCGTGCTCCGCCTCGGCTGCGGCGGAGAAGTGCCCCGCCTCGAAGGCGACACCGCCGAAGACAACGGAGCCGGTCTCCACCGCGTCCTTGAGGTTGACGTCGTTTGAACGCTCCACGCCGAAGGAGGCATTGCTGGCCCCGCCGACGTAGGGGGCGAAGGAGCCGAGCCTGCGGCTGACCGAAACATCCAAGCTCGCATTTCCTGCCCACACTTCAGCCGGTCCGATGAGGGAGGCGAGGGTGGGACGAATCGCGATGCTCACCGGCCGGTTCGGCCCCTGGCGCATGAGCGCGATCTTCGCCTCCGCGCTCGCGACGCCCCAGTTCGAACCGGGATTGAGGCCGCCCGAGATCCCGACATCGACCCGGTCGCTGACGCCCATTCGCGCCACGATGAGGGGGAGAACGATGGCATCGCCAAGATAGTGGTCGCGCGTGGGGTGGGACATCGTGTTGTTCCAGGCGCCCTTCGCATCGTCGATTCCGGTGCGCGCGAGCGAAAGGCCGACCTCAAACCTGCCCTTGCCGAGGGTCGTAGCGTCGGTCAGCTGGCGGGGGCGCAGGATGGAGCCGATCTCACCCGTGAACTCCTTGAACTCCCCTTGTGTGAGTTCGGGATGGAGGTCGAAAAAGCAGCTCTTGTACCGCGAGTCGACGTGGAGGATGGGGTCGGCGGGGCCTGCCGCGGCGGGCCGGGCCATGGTTGCGAGAGCGATGGCGGCGGCGCCGATGCGCAGAGATGTTCGCTTCATTGAATATGGACTCCTGTGGTTTTGCATTCCTGCGAACCTACGGAGCCCGGAGGGCAGGCGGCTTTCTCTTCCCGCGACACATTCTTTGCTTTTGACGCCATGCTCGTCGTGCCAGCCAGGCATGGCTCGCGGGCCCGCCCAAGACACGCCGGACCAGGTTCGCCCGTTTTGGGACGTCCAGATGCGCGTCCCGTGCGTCAAGGCACGGCGCGGTTCTCAGCGAAGCGGCGAGGTTGTCGCCGCGATTGTCCGGGGCGGGTGTGGGGAGCGGCGGTAATCGCTCGGCGTCTGACCCGACCAGCGCTTGAAGGCGCGGTTGAACGAACTTTGCGCCCGGAAGCCGAGGAGGTAGGCGACTTCGGTCGCCGCGATGTCGCGCTGCGCGAGGTACGACCGGGCGGCCGCGAAGCGAAGCTCATCGACGAGATCGTTGAAGACGATGCCGAACTCGCCCAGGCGCCGCTGCAGCGTGCGCCCGCTCATCCCGAGGCGGCGCGCGATGGTGGCGAGCCGCGGGTCGCCGCCACGCAGTTCCGCTCCGATCGCCTCCCGCACCCGGCCGATGAGACTCTGGTCATCGGGCAGGCGCCCCAGCAGGATGCGCGCGTGAGAGTCGAGGATGTCGTAGAGCGTCGGGTCGATGGCGACGCATGGCCTGTCCCATGTCGCACGCGAAAGGACCAGACGGCACGCGGAGGCGCCGAAGAGAACCGGGCATCCGAAGATCCGCTCGTGCTCTCTGGTGCTTTCGGGTCGAGGATGTGAGAACTCGACGCGCGTGAGGCGGTAGGGCGCGCCCGTGATCGCGCGCGTGCGCAGGAAGATGGCGGCCATCGTGTATTCCGCGTACGGCCGCGTCAGCACCGCGGGGTTCGCGGGCGCTTCCACCGTCATGGTGACCTCGCGCTCGCCGATGCTGAGGGGAAGCCGAACGATGCTGTTGATGAGCGGGAAGTACTCGCTGACCTTGGTGAGCGACGCTCCCACCGAAGGCGCGTGATGAGAGAGGAACTCGATCACCCGGTAGGCCCCCGGGGGCAGCACCTCGATCGCGTGCAGGGCGAGGTCGGGATCATTCGACAGTTCGTAGGCCTTGCGCCAGAGGGTTGCCATCTGGGGGACGGGGATGCGCCCGTCCGGATCCTCGACGCGCGCGGGATCGAGCCTCGCCGCGGCCAGGATGGCCGTGGTGTCGAGACCCAGCCTCCGGCAGGCTTCAAGCATCGCCCGGCTGGAAACGGTGAGAACGGTACCCGTCATTGAGTTCGCGCTCGAATGTCAACGAGGCGGCGTGCGCGTCAGGTCAACGTCGCGGGGCCGGTGAAGCTTGCGGGCGCGCCGCGTGCCGGCCTGGTCACTTGCCGCCCTGCGATGCCTTCTTGTTGAAGGCCGTCGCCGCGCGAATGAGCGCCTTGAACGCGGTCTCATCCACCTTGGCGTCCTCGGCAAAGTCGATGGCGCGCCGTGTGCCTCCGCCGAGGCTCGAGTTGAAGAGCCGCTTGGGGTCGGGGAGAGACGCGCCCTTGGCGAAGGTCAGCTTCACGACCTTCTTGTAACTCTCGCCCGTGCAGATCAGGCCGTCGTGGGACCACACCGGCCCGCCCCACTTCCACTCCTCGACAACGTTGGGATCCGCGGCGTGGATCAGCTTCCTGAGTCTTTCGAGCATGGCCCCTCGCCAGTCGCCGAGTTCCCTGATCCGCGCGTCGATCAGTTCGGAGGGGGAGGCGGTTGTGGGGGCGGTGGTCTTCTTGTTCAAGATCGAGCGTCCTTCCTTGGTCGGAAGCTTAGTCGCAGCCGATTGGACCCAAGGCCCGCTCGGGGCGCCCGTGCGCCCCGGGCGAAGGGCCGGGCGCCTGCTAGGTGTCGATCCGCTCTTCAAGCCACTGGAGGATCTCCGTCCAGCCGGCCTCATGCTCCGAGCAGGTCTTCTCGTCGGGCAGGCCCCGGTGGGTGAGAGTCACCCTGGTGCCGCCCGCCACCGCCTCGAAATCCACCCGCACGATCGACTCCTTGCCGAGAGTGCCCTGAGAGACCCAGGTGAACTCGAGCAGGCGATTCTCTTCCACCTGCAGGTAGCGACCGTAGTGGGGGTAGGTGTGGTCGCCGTAGATCATGTCGAGGAAGAAGAGGCCGCCCCCGTGAGGCTGGAGCACGAGGTCGCCGCCGTTCGAGAGCCAGGGCCGCGCGCGCTCGGGATCGGTCCAGGCGAGGAACACTCTCTCCGGCGAGGCCTGGATCGTCCTCGGAACCGTGCAGCTGAAGGGGCCGCGGATCGTGGGGTTCGGGGTAGGGGCATTTGCGCTCATTCGGTCTCCTTTTCGTTTTCGAGTTGTTGCGCCAGGGCATCCAGCCGGTCCGTCCAGAACCGCTCGAAGCGGCTCGACCATGCCTGGATGCGACGGATGGGCTCGGGCCGCAGGGCGAGGACGTGCTCGCGGCCGCGGCAGGTGCGCTTCAGGAGACCCGCGCCTTCGAGGACCTTCAAGTGCTTCGAGACTCCGTTGAGGGACATCGAGAAAGGCGCCGCCAGATCGGTGACCCGGGCGGGCCCGCGCATCAGCCGCTCGACGATGCGTCTCCGGGTGGGATCGGCGATCGCGTACAAGGCGGCGTCGAGGGCGGGGGCGGGACTCATTTCCATATTCAACCCCATGGTTGAATATCAGTCAAGCCGGAAGGAGTCTCCTCGTCCCCGCGCGGCGCCGGCGGTTGTCGTGTAGCGTCTCGCGGAAATGCCTTCGGAGGGACTTTCATGAACCGCCTGTTATTCGCCCCGGCCCTGCTCCTCGGCCTCGCGGCGCCGGCCTTCGCCCAGGACGCGCTGCGTGTGGGCGACGTTTCCGCCGCGCGCGGGACCAAGGTCACGGGCGCCATCCATGTCCCCGACGGCGTCGACCGGGGGCTCGATATCCCGGTGAGCGTGGTTCACGGAAAGGAGGCGGGAAAGACACTCGCCCTCATCGCGGGGACCCACGGGTACGAGTACACGTCGATCCTCGCGCTGCAGCGGCTTCTGCCCGAGCTCGATCCTCTGAAAATGAAGGGCAGCGTCATCCTCGTCCACATGGCGAACCCCGAGACCTTCTTCGCGCGGCGGATCTACGTGTCCTCCGACGGGAAGAATCTCAATCGCGTTTATCCGGGGCGGAAGGACGGCACGATCAGCGAGCGCATCGCGGAGGCCATCACCCGCGAGGTCATCGATCAGGCCACGAACGTCATCGACATGCATTCGGGCGACGGCAACGAGTCCCTGCGGCCGTACTCGTACTGGATGACCGGCAACGATCCGATGGTGGACGCCCAGTCGAAGGAACTGAACCTCGCCTACGGCCTCGACCACATCGTCATCGACCACGACCGCCCCAAGGACGTGAAGGACTCGCGCTACACCGCGATGACCGGGGTGCTGCGAGGCAAACCCTCCATCACCGCGGAGTCCGGAGGACTGGGCCGCACCGACGAGGCTTCGATCGAAATCCACCACAAGGGCGCGCTTTCCGTCATCAATCATCTGGGCATCATGGCGGCGCCCTCGGTGAAGGTGACGAACCCCGTGTGGATCGACAGGTCCGAGGTTCTGACCTCGCCCGCGACCGGAGTGTGGGAGCCCGCGATCGATCAGAAGGACGCGGTGGTCGCGGGTTCGCTGGTGGGCCGGGTGAAAGACTCGGCCGGGAAGATCCTGGGCGAAGTTCGAGCGCCCTTCGCGGGCGTGATGCTCTACGTGGTGGGCACGCCGCCGATCACGAAGGGCGAGCCCGTCGGCTTCGTGGGCCGCGTCCGGGCAGACGAGAGATGACGCGCGCGCGGGTCAAGCCGCCTTCCTACGACGTGGCGGCCGCGGTCGGCCATCTGAGCGGTTCGCATCCGCACATGGCGGCGCTCATCGAGAGGGTGGGCCCGTGCACCCTGACCACGCACACACTTCCCCCGTATGAATCGCTCGTGCAGTCGATCGTCTATCAGCAGCTCAATGGTCGGGCCGCGGAGACGATTCTCGGACGCGTCCTCGCGATCTACGCGCCCAAGCGGTTTCCCGCCCCCGCGGACATCCTCGCCACCACGGACGAGCGCCTGCGCGCCGCCGGGCTGTCGCGCGCGAAAACCGCTGCGGTGAAGAGCCTGGCCCAGCACGCCCTCGAAGGCATCGTGCCCACGCGGGCGCAGGCCGAGAAGCTCTCGAACGAGGAGTTGATCGAACGCCTCACCCGCGTGCGAGGCATCGGCCGGTGGACGGTCGAGATGTTCCTGATCTTCGGCCTGGGCCGACCGGACGTCTGGCCTGTGCTCGACTTCGGCGTTCGCAAGGGCCTCGGGCTCACCTTCCGCAAACGCGGGGTACCCACTCCGAAGCAGGCCCTGCCCTTCGCCCGCCGCTTCACGCCCTTTGGCTCGGTCGCGGCCTGGTACTTCTGGCGCGCGTGCGAGCTGAAGCCCGAGTCTCCGCCCCTGGTCAGGAAGGCGACGACTTCGAAAAGCCCACGACGCTGATCATCCGGCCCGCGTAGGCCCCGTCGCGCCGGTACGAGAAGAACAGGTCCGGACGGCAGCGGGTGCAAAGCGCGATCGCATCGATGTTCGCGGCCGGGATCCCCGCCTCCTCGAGCTGGGCGCGGTTCGCGGCGGTGACATCGAGGTGCTTCCTCGTCCCCGGGCCGCGGACGAAGAACCGCGAGCCCGCCTCGCCGAAGGCCGACTCGACGTCGGGGCCCACCTCATAACAGCAGGGGCCGATCCCCGGCCCGAGAGCGGCGAGGAGGTCGGCCGGACTCGAGCCCTCTCGCGCGAGCGCCCGGACGGCTTCCTGCGCGACCCGCAGACTGGTCCCGCGCCAACCCGCGTGCGCGGCCGCCACCCGGCGATGGATGGGATCCACGATGAGGACGGGCAGGCAGTCCGCCGTCTCGATGCCGAGAAGCACGCCTCTCTCCTTCGCGATGCCGGCGTCGGCATCGGGGGGCTCGGTCCAGGGCGGCGACACCACCGCGCACCCGTGCACCTGCCGCAGGAAGAACACGGCGCCCGCCTCGCCGAAGGTCGCGCGCGCCGCTTCGCGCGCGGCTTCCCGCGTGCCCGCCACCCGCTGACCGAATCCGTGGACGAGCCCGGGCACGCGAGCGAGCCGGGACGATTCGAGGAACTTCATGGTTTCCATGTCCGGGGGCGGACCTTACACTCGACGGGCGTGCCCTTCATCGAAGGAGGCGCGGCCCGCCCAAACTAAGATCCCTCCAGAGTGATGTCATGACCGCGATCTCGCCCAAGGACCGGTATCGCCGTCTGGAGCTCCTGGGACGCGGCGGCATGGGAGAAGTCTTCCTCGCGGACGACCTCGTGCTCCGCCGCAAGGTCGCGATCAAGATCGTCCACCGATCGGCCCTCTCCAATCCCCGCGCCGAGAAGCTCCTGCGCCGCGAAGCCAAGGCGGCGGCCGCCTTGGACAACCCCTTCATCTGCAAGGTCTACGAAGTCGGCGAGGACGAAGGCGGCGTCTTCATCGCCATGGAGTACATCCAGGGCGAGACCCTGCGCCAGAGGATGGTGCGCGGCCCCATTCCCGTGAAGGAAGTGGTGAGTCTGGCCCGCGAGATCGCGGACGGCCTCGACGAGGCGGATCGAAAGCGCATCGTCCATCGCGACCTCAAGCCCTCGAACATCATCATCACGCCGCAGGGCCACGTGAAGATCATGGACTTCGGCCTCGCCAAGCGCCTGGCCAGCGACGCGTCGGTCGAGGAGAGCAGCGCGGGCACGCCCGACGGGATGGTGGTGGGCACGCGCGAGTACATGTCTCCCGAGCAGCTTCGGGGGAAGCCCCTCGAGCCGAACTCCGACCTCTTCGCCCTCGGTCTCATCCTCTTCGAAATCGTGGCGGGCCATCACCCCTTCCGAAAAGCGTCGGCCATCGACACACAGATCGCCATTCTCAACGACCCGACTCCCGATCTTGCGGACGCCTGCCCGGGTGCGCCCGAGGATCTGAGCGACCTCGTCGCGGGCCTGCTTCGAAAGTCCGCTCCCGAACGCCTCCGCATCGCCGAGGTTCGGGAGCGCCTCGCTTCCATCTCCTTCACCGCCCGCCCCGAGCCGCGCGAGACGACACTCGGGACATCTGCGTCGGTGGAGGCCTTCGTTTCGAGAAAGCCCCGACTCGTCCTCGCCATCGGCTTGATTCTCGTGGTGGCGGTCGTGGCGCTGTCGCTGTGGATCGGCTCGAGACCCGAGCCCACCATGCCGCAGGCGAAGATGACGACGCTCGTCACCTGGCCCAGCAACGAGGAGCGGGCCTCCCTTTCCCCCGACTCGAAAACGGTGAGCTTCATCTCGAACCGGGACGGTGTGAGAGACATATGGCTCCAGGACCTCTCCGGAGGCGAGCCGCGACGAGTCACCAACGCGCCGGGAAACCTGACCGCCCAGACCTTCTCGGAAGACGGCGCCGAGATCGCGTACACGCTGGAGGCCGAGCCGCAAAAGCTCCTCCAGACCATACGAACGGATGGCGGCCCGCCGACCCGAAGCCTGTCCCTCCCGGCCGATACCCGGATACGCCGGATGATCCGCTGGGTGAAGGACGACGTCTTCATGGAAACCCAGGGGGCGGAGCTGGTTCGTCTGTCGCTCAGCAGCGGTCGAATCTCGCCTGTGCCGACAGGAGCCGGGGCCCCTGGCCGGCCGACGCAGTTCGACCTCTCGCGGGACGGGACCTGGGCGGCCTATGGCGCCTTGAACCAGGATGGTTCGACATCGATCTGGGCGCAGGAGCTGGGGAGCGAGGCTCGTCTCGTGACCCGGCCCGGGTTCCGCGACAAGTCGCCTTTCTTCTCCGACAGTTTCGGGCGGGGGCGGCTCTTCTTCGAATCGAACCGCAGCGGCCAGGAAGATCTCTGGATGATCGAGAGGCCGGGCCGCGAGCCTCGCCAGATCACCTTCGGTTCCAACCGCGAATTCATCGAGAGCGTGTCCGCGGACGGCACCGTCATCGTCTTCAGCGAGGTGCTCGAAGGCGCGTCCATCTTCTCCTACGACGCGCGAGCGCGAACCCGTTCCCAGCAGACCGCCGAGAACACGCGGGACATCACGCCTTCCCTGTCCGCGGGCGCGCGAATCGCCTTCGGTCGCACTGCCCTCGTGTCCCGGGTGCCCACCGACGAGACCTCCATCCTGGTGGGCTCGCTCAAGGATGGCCGGCTCGAGGACGCGCGCGTGGTGGTGAGGGACGGCTTCGCCCCGCTCCTCTCACCCGACGGGAGGCTTCTCGCTTTCATGTCGAGGTCCTCTTCGGGCGGGTCGGCGCGACTGAATCTCCTCGATGTGGAAAGCGGCCATGTACGCGAGCTCGGCGCCAGGCCGGCGCGGGCTCTCACCTTCATGGACTTTCCCTGGTCGTTCTCCCGTCGCGACTACTGCTGGGCGAAGGACGGCAGCCTGTACTTCGCGGAAGACTCCGACCGGCGGCTCACCATCGGCCGCCTGAAGCCGGAGGGCGGCCTGGAGACCGTGTGGCGACTCGACGAAGGCGAGGGCGTCCGTGACCTCACTTCGAGCGCCGACGGATCGAGCTTCTTCTTCGTCCGCAACACCGGGAGCGACCCGGCGGGAACGGTGGTCCGGGTCTCCGGAGGAAGGGCGGCTTCTCTCTTCTCGGCCAGGCAGGGGTGGCTCATGCTTCTCGGCCACTCGAAGGAAGGTCTGCTGGTGGCGCACCAGGAGCGGCTGGACGCCCCGGTGCGCGTGTTGTCCCTTGCCCTGGGGGGCGCGCCGCGCGAGATCCTTCAGTTCCGGGCCGTGCCATCGAGCTGGCGCCTGGTGGAGAGCCTCAACGCGATCGCCTTCAGCCGTCGCGATGCCCGCGATGTGGAGAACATCTTTCTGAAGGATCTCGCTACCGGTGTCGAAACCGCGGTGACCGAGAACGGCATCCAGGGCATCGCCTTTTCTCCGGTCAGCGATTCAGGCAGGGGCCTCCTGGCCTTCTCCCAGCAGTTGCGCAACAAGGACCTCGGTATCATCCGCATCGACCGATAGCGGAAGAGGAGAATCGAAAACCATGGCCAGGAAAGCAAAGAGGGGCGATGCGACGGGGATCGCGGCGATTCGGATCTGGGCGATGGCCATCGAGGCCGCCATGATCAAGCGCTACATCGGAAACGCGCCGACCCTCGAGTCCATCAAGGCGATCGCTCAGAAGACCATCAAGGACGTTCAGAAGATCAAGCCCATGATGACCTCGGATTGCGATTCGCTCTGGCGCCACCTCCCCGACTGCAACTGCGAACCGCTCGACCCCTCGGTGTAGTCCCGCGCCTCTCTCCGCCGAGAGCGGGGCGGCCGGTTTAGAAGCGGAAGGCCACCCCGGCGCGCGCGGTCCAGAAGCCCGGAGTGAACTCCGGCAGCTCGAGCTGGGCCGCGATCGAACTCAGCAGGGCCTTCTCCACGGCGCTCAGCGCCCCCGTTTCCTTCGACACCCATTTGAGTTCCGAGCGCTTGAAGGTGAAGCCGCGCGCCTCGCCCACCAGGGCGAACCCCGAAGCGATCTTGATCTGGACCGTGACGCCTCCGTTGAACCCCATGTGCCGCGTCTGATCCGGATTCACCGGCACGGCCACGAGCGAAATGGGAAACGATGCGTTGAGATTGGCGACGGTCACCGTGGGTGTCGCGCCGACGTCAACCGCGGACATGTAGCTGATCCCCCCGGAGAGCCCGACCCCTACCCGCCCCTGCGACTGGAACCGGAGATTGAGCGACCACGGACGCACCCGCTTGAGATCGGTCTGGTTGTCTCCGAGCGTGACCGGCAGCGTCGATACCGGCGTGCCGGGAGGGCCGAGCTCCAGCGTGTAGTTGCCGCCGAAGGACTGCAGATCGATGTCGACGCTGTCCACCCGGCCTTCGAGGCCGAAGGAATTGGACAGGTAGAAGGTGGCCGCCGCACCAAAGGCGAGGCCGCCCTTGGCGTCGAGCGATGGCGAGTCCTTCACGGTCAGGCGCGCGAGCTGAACCTGCGGCGATCCTCCCGTGAACGTGAACGTCTGCTTGTAGGTCGCGATGGCGGGGCCGGTGAAGAGCGCCACCTCGAAGCCCGAGGCCTCGCCGATCGTCGCGGTTGAGGCCAGGGCGAGGAGGGCGGCGAGGAGTCTCTTCTTCATCACGGGAGCATAAGGGTCAGCTACGTCGAGGCCTCAGGGCCGCGGGCCGCGAATCTCTTCCGGTACGCTGTGGGCGGCAGGCCGTAGCGCCGCTCGAAAGCCCGGCGGAAGGAATCCGGGTTCGAGAAGCCCACCGAGGCGGCCAGGGACTCGATAGGTGTGGTCGAGGCGGCGAGGCGCTCCCGCGCTTCTCCCAGGCGGAGGTCCTCCACGAACGCGGCCGGCGTCTGCCGGAAGGCCCTCTGGAACCGGCGGGAGAACTGGCGAGGACAAAGGCTCGCACGCCGGGCGAGCGCTTCCACGGAAAGATCGTGACGCAGGTGGGAACGGATCCAGGCCCCCAGGGCGGCGATCGGTTCGGTCGCCTCCACCTGGAACCGCAGGGGCTCCGAGTACTGTTCCTGGCCGCCCGACCGCTTCAGATAGACCACGAGTTCCCGCGCCGCCCGAAGCGCCACCTCGGGGCCGTAGTCCTCCTCCACCAGGGCCAGGGCGAGGTCGATTCCGGCCGTTACACCCGCCGAGGTGTAGAAGGAACCATCGCGAACATGGAGCGCGTTCGGCTCCATCCTCAGGCCCGGGAACTTCTCCGTCACGTCGCGCACGAAGCGCCAGTGGGTGGTGACCCTTCGCCCTTCGAGGAGCCCGGTGGCCGCGAGTCCATAGATCCCCGTGCACACGGAGGCGATCCGGCGGATCTTCGGAGCGCGTTCGCGGATCCACTTCGCCACCCGGGCGTTCACCGACGGCACGCGAAGGCCCCTCCCTCCGGGCACGATCAATGTGTCGATGTCGAGCCTGGCGCTCAGGGACTGGTGGGGTTTCAAGAGAACACCCGATTCGCTTCGGACCTCCCGGCCCTTGAGGCCGAGGATCGAGATCGCATACCCGGGGCGGGTCGCGCCGCCGCTTTCGACGAGTGCGGAGGCGAAGACTTCGCTCGGTCCCGTGAGATCGAGGGCATTGACTCCGTCGAATGCGAGGAACGCTATGCGCCGAGGCTTCATGAAACCGGGATGCTCGCATGCGGCCCTCCGGGTTCGCAAGATTGAAGGAGTCCGAAATTGGCGGGTCAATGTCCTGCCGGACATCGACGCAATCGGTCTATCCTGCCTCCTTCTCTCTCCCTCAAGAGGTCCCATGCGCTTCCCCTCCCTCGTCTCCGCCGTCTCCGTGGCCGCCGCTCTCGCTCTCGCCTGGCCCGTCTCGCCGGCCGCCGCCGCCTCTCCCCGGGACACCCTGGTCGTCTCGGCGGCCTGGCTCGCCCAGCACCTCAAGGACCCGGATCTGGTCCTTCTTCACGTGGGCGACAAGAGCGAATACACGGCCGGGCACATTCCGGGTGCGCGATTCGTGGAGATGCGTGAGATCTCGGTGTCCGATCCCTCCGGCGCCGGGAACGGCCTCACGCTGGAGATGCCTCCAGCCGATGTTCTCCGCGAGAAGCTCGCGGCCCTCGGGATTTCGGACAGCTCGCGGATCGTGGTGTATTTCGGAAAAGACTGGCTGTCCCCATCCACGCGGGTCATCTTCACCCTCGACTACGCAGGGCTGGGCGATCGCGTCTCTCTGCTCGACGGCGGCCAGCCGGCCTGGGTGAAGGCGGGAGGGGCGGTCACCGCGGAGATTCCCGAGGTCAAGCCGGGAACTCTGTCCGCGCTCAAGACTCGCCCCACCGTGGTCACCGCCGACTTCCTGCGCGAGCACGGCCGGGACAAAGGCGTCAGGATCGTCGACGCCCGTGACACGGCCTTCTATGACGGCACGAGGTCCGGCGGCCGCCGGCCGGACTCTCCCAGGTTCGGACACATTCCGGGCGCGGTGAGCGTTCCCTTCAGTGAGACCACGGACGACCTCGTCCAGCTTCGATCCGCCGCGGATCTCCAGGCGCGCTTCACGGCCGCGGGGGTGAAGCCCGGCGACACCGTGGTGGCCTACTGCCACATCGGCCAGCAGGCCACGGCCGTGATCTTCGCGGCGCGAACCCTCGGGATCAAGGCGCTTCTCTACGACGGCTCCTTCGAGGATT
This sequence comes from Vicinamibacteria bacterium, assembly GCA_019694155.1. Taxonomy (GTDB): domain Bacteria; phylum Acidobacteriota; class Vicinamibacteria; order Fen-336; family JAGNNV01; genus JAGNNV01. Next base: position 27,680 of record JAIBCN010000080.1, read on the forward strand.
GGACGAAGAACCCCGAGGCTCCCCTCGAGAACCCGGCCGCCTCCGCGCCGAAGCAGCCGCCTTCCACCCCCCTCTCGTAAACTCCGCCGCGTGCGGAGAGTGTTCGTCCTGGCCGTGGCCGTCATCGCCGGCTGCGAACAGCCTCCCCAGGAACTGCAGGCGAAGGGCGGCGAGCAGATCTACGCGAAGCTGTGTTCGAGCTGTCATGCCCCGGACGGCCGGTCCAAGGCCACCCTCGCCCCGCCGCTCGCCGGCCACGCCGTGCGGATGCTCGAGGCGGGGGGGCGGCCGCACCTCATAAGGATCGTCCTCAATGGAATGGCCGGCCCCATCGAAGTGGGCGGCCGGAAGTACGACGCGGTCATGACGCCCCTGCGGTACCTCAAGGATGACCAGGTGGCCGATGTTCTGAACTTCGTGCTCACGTCCTGGGGCAACGACGCCCTTCTTCCTGAAGGTCATCGCCCGTTCACGCCTGAAGAGGTCCGTCAGGCCCGCCTTCCCGTCTCATCGCCCAAGGAGATGGCCGCCGAGCGCCCGCGGCTTTGAGTCCCACCATGAGAACCCTCCTGCCCCGCCTCCTCTTCCTCGTTCTCACCTTCGCGGCCATCGGTTGCGGCCCGCGTGACGGCGCCGACCGCTACCCCCTCAAGGGCAAGGTCGAAGCGCTCGACATTCTCGACCGCGAGCTCACGGTGGCTCACGAGGAGATTCCCGGGTTCATGCCCGCTATGACCATGCCCTTCAGGATGCCCGAGGACCGGAGCTTCCTCGCTCGCTTCCGGGGCATGCGCCTCGAACGACTGAGGCGCGGCGACGTGATCACCGCGACTCTCGTGGTGAAGGCGAACGAGAGCTGGATCGAGAACGTCAACGTGGTCCGCTACGAACCGCCGCCGGACATGCCTCTGCCCGTCGCGAAGGAGGCGCGGGTGGGCGAGGGCGTCGTCGACGTCCTTCTGGAGGACCAGGACGGCAAGCCTCTTCGCCTCTCCGACTACCGCGGCCGCACGCTGGCCCTCACCTTCATCTACACGCGCTGCCCTTTGCCCGAATTCTGCCCGAGGATGATGAAGAACTTCCAGGATCTCGAGAAGCTGATCGAAGCCGACCCCGACCTTCGCAAGACGGCACGCCTCCTGAGCATCAGCTTCGATGTCGAGTTCGACCGCCCCGAGGTGCTCCAGGCCTTCGGCTCCGCCTTCGTCAAGGACCGCGGCCAGGGTCCCTTCGCCCGCTGGAAGCTCGCGACGGGCGCCAGGGAAGCGATCGACCGGCTGGGGCGCTTCTTCGGTCTCGTCTTCTTCAAAGAGGACGGCCAGTTCGCGCACACCCTCGTGACGGTCGTGATCGGCCCCGACGGCAAACTCGCGAGGGAGCTTCCGGGCAACGACTGGACGCCCGAGGAGGCCCTCGCGGCCATGCGTGAAGCGGCGCGGATCGGGGCGGGGCCCCGGCCCGTCACTCCGCCCGCAGGGCGATGAGGGGGTCCACGGAAGTGGCTCGAAGCGCGGGCCCCAGGCAGGCGAGAACGCCCGCGGCCACGAAGGTGAGCAGAACCGCGGCCAGCGCGGCCGGATCGGTCGCGCGGGTGTCGAAGAGGTAACTCGAGAGACTCCGGGTGAAGGTGTACGAGAGCGCCACGCCCAGCGACAGCCCGATCACGACCAGCCGCAAGCCCTGTTTCACCACCATGCCGAGGACGCTGTGGCGTCTGGCCCCGAGGGCCATGCGCAGGCCGAACTCCTGCGTGCGCTGCGACACCGACGTCCCGATCACGCCGGCGAGCCCTGCCATGGTCACGAGCAGGGCGAGGCCCGCGAAGAGCGTGAGCAGCACGGCCGTCAGCCGTGGAGTCGCGAGGTACTCGCTTCGGATCTCCTCGAGAGTGCGCAGATTCGTGATCGGCATGTCCGGGTCGATGGAACGCACCGCTTCCCTGATGATCCGGGCCGCGGAGCCCGGATCGCCGCTGGTGCGCACGAGGACCCGGCCCGCGAGCCCCTGCGTCGTCTGTCGCAGCGGCACATAGACCTGTGCGACGGACTCCCGATCGAGCCCGAACTGCTTGACGTCGCCCGCGATGCCCACCACGGTGCTCCAGGTCTGGCCGTTATCCGTCGACAGGCGTGAACCGATTGGGTCCCTTCCTTCCCAGTACCGCATCATGGACCGGTTGATGACGACCACCGGGGGAGCCTCGCGCCCGTCCGACTCCTCGAAGAAGCGGCCCTGGATGAGAGGGATGCCGAGCGTCTTGAAATAGCCGGCGCTCACGATCCGCCCGTCGGCGGTCGGCCGCGCGTCAGGATTCTCGATCACCCGGCCCTCGATCTGGAAAGGAAGGGCGGCGGGCTGCAGCGTGCTCAGAGGAACCGCGTTCGTGACCGCGGCCGACACGACACCCGGCGTTCCCTCGAGTCGCTCCAGAACCGGCAGGTACATGCGGAGCTGGGTGTCCAGGTTCGGATAGCGGGAGAAGTTCGTGAAGATGTCGGCGGAGGTGACCTGGTCGGCTCGATAGCCGGGGTCGACCTTCTGCAGCCTGTAGAAACTCGCGAGCAGAAGCCCGGCGCCCGTGAGGAGGACGACCGACACCGTCACCTGGGCCACGATCAGGCCGTTGGTGAGGCGCTTGCGCCCCGAGCGCGGGCCGCTCCCCTTGCCCCCCTGCTTCATGGCCGTCGCCAGATCGACCTTCGAGGCCAGCGCGGGCAGGATTCCGAAGAACAGTCCCGTGCCCAGAGACACGATGATGGCGAAGGCGAGAACGCGCAGGTCGACGCCGATCTCTCCGGTGCGGACCGTGAAGCGGGCCACGAAGCGGGTCAGCATTCCGAGCGTCGACACCGCGAAGACGAGGCCGAGGATGCCGCCCGACAAGGCGATGATCGAGCTCTCGGTGAGGAGTTGACGGATCAGCCGGGCGCGGTCGGCGCCGAGGGCCCCGCGCAGGGCCAGTTCCCGGTCGCGCCGGAGAACCCGGGCAACCGTGAGGTTCGCGACGTTCGCGCAGGCGATGAGCAGGATGAGGCCGGCGGCGCCGAGGAGGATCAGAAGCATGGGCCGCGCGTTCTGCGTGAGCTGCTCGCGGACATCGAGCAGTGTCGCCATGAACCCGGAACCGGGGCGGTAGGCATCCTTGTGGTCGCCGGTGAAGCGGCGGCAGATCGTGGCCACCGATGCCCCGGCGGCCTCGCGGGACACGCCCGGCTTCAGTTTGCCGAAGACGCTGAGGATGGAGAAGGCGCGGGGGTTCTGGTGGATCTGGCCCTCCGCGGCGGCCCGGAACGGGCACGCCGAGACCGACATGTAGACCGCGTTCTCGCTCGGGTAGTGAGGCACGTTGGGGAGCACGCCGATCACGCGGTGGGGGCGGTCGTTCATCTGGAACACCTGGTTCACGATGTTCGGATCGCCGGAGAACTTCGACTGCCAGTAGGAGTAGCTGAGGATCAGCACCGCTTCGGCTCCAGGCAGGTCGTCCTCCTTCACGAAGGACCGGCCCAGGATCGGCTTGATGCCCAGAACATCGAAGAAGTTGTGGGAGACGACGCCGGTCTGCACCCGGTCCGGCTCCCCGCGCTTGAGCAGGTCGAAGTTCATCTGGTGGTACTCGACGAGATCCTCGAATTCCTTCACCTGCTCGCGGTAGTCGTAGTACTCCTTCACGGAAACGCCCATGTTCGCGCGCCCGGAGAGGGGAGCCGACTGGCGCAGCAGGACCAGGCGCTCCTCGTTCGCGTAGGGGAGGGGTTTGAGGAGAACGCCGCTGATCAGGCTGAAGATTGCGGTGTTGGCCCCGATCCCTAGGCCCAGGGTGAGGGTGGTGGCGAGCGCGAACCCCGGGCTCTTCATGAGCGTGCGCCAGCCGTATCGAATGTCCTTGATGAGTTCGTCCATGCAGCCTCCGTTCCTCCGCCCGGACCTCGGGCGGCATCAACATAGGCGCGGATCCTCGATGTCTTCAATGACATTGATCCGACACTTTGAGACTTGTTCAGGCTCGCCGAACGGGACCGCCGCCCCGGGCCGTGGCAAACCCGGTATGGTTTCCTGGTGTTATCGCCTCTCGTCCCCGGCCTTGCGGGCCCCTGGCAGAGCTGGAGGCCGGCGACCTGCCTCCCGGACGACTGCTTTTGCGAGGCTCTTCGGGGCGGGCTCGTACGACAGCCCGCCAACACCTGGAGCTCGTTCGCATTCGTTCTCGCCGCGTTCTGGGTGACCGCCCGCTACGCGCGGAAGGCCGATGCGAAGCGGGAGCCGCTTCCCCTGGCCGAGGCCTCCCTTTTCGTCGGGTCGCTCGTCCTCGTGGGCCTGGGCAGCGCCCTCTATCACGCATCCCTGACCTTCATCGGCCAGGTATTCGATGTGTCTGGGATGTACTTCATCGCGACCTTCATGCTGCTCCACCGACTGGGGCCGCGGTTCCGCATCCCGCCCTTTGCGGGGGTGCTGGTCTTCGTCTTCGCGAACGCCGCCCTCATGACCGCCCAGGTCACGACGCCCTCCCTTCGCCGGATCGTTTTCGGCCTCCTTCTCGTCACGGCTCTCGTCCTCGAATGGAAAGCGTCGAGCGGCGGTCGAAAATGGCTCGCGCGCGGGGCGGGCCTCATGGCCCTGGCATTCGGGATCTGGATCGTCGACCGCCTGCGCCTGGTGTGCGCGCCGGAGAGCCTGGTCCAGGGCCACGCGCTCTGGCACGGCCTGGGCGCGCTCGCCGCCGCCTGCCTCTATCGAAGCTACGAGGCCGAGGCGGCGGGTTCGTGAAGGATCGCTCCCTTAGAATCCTTCGATGCCAACTCTCCTCGTAGCCTCCCTCGCGCTTCTCCTTCAGGCGCCGGCCGCGGCCCCGGCCCTCAAGTTCGATGTACCGCAGGGATGGACCAGCAAGCCGCTGTCCTCGAAGATGCGACTCGCCGATTTCGTTCTGCCGAGAGCCGAAGGCGACAACGAGGACGCCACACTCGTGGTCACCTTCTTCGGTGGTCAGGGCGGCACGGTCCAGGCGAACTTCGATCGCTGGCTCACCCAGATGGCGCAGCCCGACGGGCGAGCTTCGAAGGACGTGGCGAAGACCTCGGTTCTCAAGACGAACGACCTCACCCTCTCGATCATGGACCTGCCCGGCACCTTCGTAGCGGAGACGGCCCCTGGATCTTCGGAACACTTCAACAAGCCGGGCTTCCACCTCCGCGCCGCCGTCATCGAGGGCAAGGGCGGACCCTACTTCGTGCGGCTCGTGGGTCCGGCTCGGACGGTGGCGAAGTGGGATGCCGCCGTCCAGACGTTCTTCAAGAGCCTTCGCGTCGAGTAAGCGTTCCCGTTGCCCGAACTGCCGGAGGTCGAGGCCGCGCGCAAGACCGCGCTGCGCCACCTCCGAGGCCGTCGGGTTCTCGCCGCCCGCTGCGCTCCGGACTCGATCGTCCTGTCCGGGCTCTCGCCGCGCCGCGTGGAGAAGGCGCTTCAAGGCGCCACCATCGAAGGCGCGGGTCGATTCGGCAAGCACGTGTGGTTCGAGCTCGACCGGAGGCCGTGGCCGCTCTTCCACTTCGGGATGACCGGCGGCTTTCACTTCCTCGGCCCGGCGGAGCCATCGCCCCGCTTTCTCAAGCTCGAGATCGAACTCGACGACGGGCGCCGCTTCGCCTTCACCGACGCCCGGCGCTTCGGGCGTCTTCGTCTGTCCGGCGACCCGAGAAGCGAGCCGACGTTGATGGGCCTCGGCCACGATCCCCTGTTCGGCCTGCCGAAGACCGCGGATCTTGCCCGCCTGTTCGGCGGGCGCAAGGCCCCCATCAAGGCCGTTCTCCTGGACCAGACGGTCTTCGCCGGCGTGGGGAACTGGATCGCCGACGAGGTTCTCTACCAGGCGAGCCTCCATCCCATGCGGCCCGCGTCGGACTTGAAGACAGCGGAGGTCGCGCGTCTCCGGAGCGCGCTCCTGCGCATCATCCGCCGAGCGGTGGCCGTCGACGCCGACTCGGATCGATTCCCGCCGGGCTGGCTCTTCCATCGACGCTGGGGTCGGGTGAAGAACTCGAAGATGCCGGACGGCGCTGCCATCGTCCACGACACGGTGGGTGGCCGGACCACCGCCTGGGTGCCTTCGCGACAGCGCTAGGTTTGCGCCCGATCCGCGCTTGACGCGGTCGGCACGGGTGACGAAGAATCGGGGAACAGGAGCCCTCGCGTGGAGAGGGCGACCCCACCACTCTCGAAGTCTGGAGAAAAAGCATGGCCGAGTCGGACAAACCCGCGTCGAGGTTCTCGAGGCGCTCCTTCATCAAAACGGCTGGCGCGGGCGCGGCGCTCGCCGGCGTCTCCGCGGAGGCTCAGGAGAAGAAGCCTGAGTTCCTTGGGCCGGACGCCTCCACCCTCACCCTCACCGTCAACGGCGCGCCGCGTCAGGTCACGGTCGAGCCGCGGGTGACCTTGCTCCGCGCGCTGCGCAACGAACTCGAGATCACGGGGGCCAAGGAGGTGTGCGACCGCGGCGGCTGCGGCGCCTGCACCGTTCTGATGGACGGGCGGATCGTCAACGCCTGCATGATCATGGCCTGGGACGCGGTGGGCCACGAGATCACCACCGTCGAGTCCTTCGGCACACCGGAGAAGCTTTCCCCGGTCCAGGCCGCCTTCGTGGAATGCGACGGATACCAGTGTGGTTTCTGCACGCCGGGCATGGTGGTGAGCAGCACCGCGCTCCTCAAGAGGAATCCCAATCCCTCGCTCGACGAGATCAAGGCGGGGCTCGCCGGCAACCTCTGCCGCTGCGGAACCTACGGCCGGATCTTCGAAGCCGTCGGCAAGGCCGCGAAGAACATGGCCGCGGCCAAACCAGCGGCGGGCAAAGCCGCGAAGAAGGGGGAGTAAGTCATGGCCCAGCAGCCCACACCCGCTCCAACCCCCGTCATTCCCACGGTCAGGATGAAGGCCAAGGCCGGCTTTGAAGGCAAGCCGGTCGAGATGGATATCAACCCGGCCGAAGGCGATCTCAAACCCTGGGACCTCGACACGAAGTTCGACGTGATGAAGGGCCGCTACCCTCGCATCGAGGGTCCGCTCAAGGTCACGGGCAAGGCGAAGTACACCTACGACATCAAGCTCCCCGGAATGCTGTGGGGCCGCATGGTCGGCGCCGCCGTGCCGCACGCCGAAGTCGTGAAGATCGACACCTCGAAGGCGGAGAAGCTTCCCGGCGTGAAGGCGGTCTGGACGACAGAGTCGCGAACCGTGAGGTTCGCCGGGCAGGACGTCGCGGCGGTCGCGGCCACCACGCCGGAGATCGCGTTGGATGCGGCGCGCCTGATCGAAGTCACGTACAACGAGAAGCCTTTCACCACGGACCTCGAAAAGGCGATGGAGGCGGGCGCTCCGCCCGTCTATTCGCCCGAGCAGGTGCCGGGGAACTCGCAGATTCCGCGGAACGGAAACATCCTCGGGCCGCAGACCGGCCGCGGTTTGAAACGAGGCGACGTGGTCGCGGGCCTTTCCGAGGCCGACGTGAGCGTCGAAGCCACGTACCGGGTGTCCGTTCACACCCATTCTTCGCTCGAAACCCACGGCGTTATCGCTCAGTGGGAAGGCGACGAGCTCACCATCTACGCTTCCACCCAGGGCGTCTTCACCGTGAAGGAGGGCGTGGCCGAAGCGCTCGGGATTCCCCGCACCAAGGTCCGCGTCATCACCGAGCACATGGGCGGCGGTTTCGGCAGCAAGCTCGCCCCGTCCGCCACGGGCAGCCAGTTCGCGGTCGTGGCCTGCCGGCTCGCGAAGTCCGCGGGCGCACCGGTGAAGCTCATGCTCG
>JAIBCN010000124.1 GCA_019694155.1 Vicinamibacteria bacterium
TACGTGCAGCCGGAGAGGCCGCCCCAGTGGACGGGTTCGGGGCAGATGCGGACGGCGTAGGTGTAGCGGGGCGGGCGGAAGTCTTCCTGGAGGCGATCGTTCGTGATGTCGACGAACGGACCGACCTCCTGCGCCCAGTTGCGCGGGACGCCGCCGCCGATAGTGAAGATGCCGAGCTTCTTCGCCCCAAGCGCAAAGCGGGCGAAGCTGGTGAGATCGTGGAACGGGTTGTAGCGGGGGACCACGTTGAAGAGGTCCATGGGCGTCTTGATCTCGCCGCGCTTTCTCGCGTGGCGCATGGCCCAGGTGCAGAGGTCGAGGCCGAGCTCGGAGTCGGTGAGGGCGGGAACGTAGACGGGCACGTTCTTGAGGTAGGCGCTTCGCAACACGCCCCCGCCGTCCGCATCGTTCGCGAGGACCTGGCCGAGGGCGCGGCAGATGATCTCGGAGGAAAGCTCCTTCTCCGGGCCCAGAAGCTCCATGGCCTTCGTGGAGAACTCCTCGACATGGTTGAGGTTTGCCTCCATCTCGAGAGTGTCGTAGACGCGGTTGTAGCCCTTGTCGAAAAGCTCCTCGTCGGAGACGTCGGGGTTGTAGCGGTAGTGGGTGAGGCCGATGGCCTCGGAGAGGCCGTGCGCCATGAGCGCGCCCGTGGACACCACGGCATGCACGAGGCCCTCGTCGATCATCTTCTGGATCACCTTGCCCATCTTGGCGATGGTCATCGCGCCCGAGAGCGTCATCACCACCTTGCAGTCGGGGTCCTTCGCCATGGCGACCATGATCTCGAAGGCCTCGCCGAGCGAGCGGCCCGAGAAGGCGGTGTGGCTCATGCCCTTGAGGAGGGACGCGAAGGAAGTGACCTCGTCGAGATCAAGGCTCTTCAGCGGGACGAGCTTGTCCTCGCGACCGTCGTGGAGATGGCGCTTGTGCATGGAGAGGAATCTACCAGCGGCAGGCTGGCGCCTGGGCGGCCCGGAGCGGCTTAGAGAACGCCCCGGAGCTGGCGAAGGCTGGTCAGCTGGTGGTGGACGGTGATGTTCGGGCCCGCGTGGCTGCCTCGAGGGTTAAACCAGACGAAGGGCACCGAGGCGCGGTTGGCGGCGAGGCCGTCCACGTTCGGGTCGTCGCCTACGTACACGGATTCGTCGGGCCGTACGCGGAGACGCTTGAGGGCGATCTCGATGATCCGCGGATCGGGCTTGGTGAAGCCAGCGCGCTCGGAGGTCACCACCACGGAGAACGAATTCGCGAGTTCGCTCGCCTTCAGACGGCGGCGCTGCACGCGGTCGATGCCGTTCGTCACGACGCCCACGCGCAGGCCAAGTCGGGAGGCGTCCCGCACCGCGGCCGAGGCTCCGGCGATGAGGTCGCCGCGGGACGAGAAGGCTTCGAGGTACAGGGGAGCAAGGTCAGCCGCGTGCGCCGGGTCGCGGCCCATCTTCTCGAGCCACAGGTGGAAGCGCAGGACGCGCAGTTCCTTGGAGGTGATCCGCCCAGCGCGGTACTCACCCCAGACGTGAGCGTTGATGGTCTGGTACGCCTCGACGGCGCGGGGGCCCAGAGGGACTTTCGCGACCTTCGCTACGGCGGCGAGCGCCCGGCGCTCGGTCTTCTCGGTGTCGAAGAGGGTATGGTCGAGGTCGAAGAGAACGGCCCGAACCCGCGCCACCTACTTCGCGCGGTAGGTGATGAAGCCCTTCTTCAGGTCGTAGGGCGAGACGCCGACGGTGACGCGGTCTCCGATGATGACGCGGATGCGGAAACGGCGCATCTTCCCGTTGAGCTTCGCCAGAACCTCATGGCCTTCGCCGCAGTTCACCTTGTAGTGTCCACCCGCGAAAATTTCCGTCACGGTGCCCTGCAGTTCGACCAGATCTTCTTTACTCATCTGCCTGCCATTTTAGCCATGTTTCCCGCGCGAGGCTCGCCGGCCGCCGAACGGGGGGCCCAAGGGTCAGATCCCCTGGAGGAACGCCTCGAGAGCCTGCCGCTCCGATGACCCCGGCGCGAAGGGATCGCGGTCCCTTGCGCCCGCCGGCCCGCGCTCGCCGCGCAGATGGCCCATCACCTCGTCCTGCCACAGCGCGAAGAGCTTCGTCACCGCGGAGGCGCCGGCGCGACCGTGCGAGCAGTACCCGTGGATCGCCATGAAGGAGGCGGCCTCGCGCATCGCAGCCTGAGGAGTCAGGCGGATGGTGGGCGGGCGGTCACCGGTGACGAGCTGCCGGAGATTCACGGTTCCAAGGGCGCAGGGCGGACACTGGCCGCACGACTCCCGTTCGAAGAAGCGGGCGATCGACTCGACCATCGAATGAGGCGTCGTGGCCTCGTCGAGGACCAGAATCGACGCGGTTCCGAGGCCGCTGCCCAAAGCGCCGAGGGAAGTGGGATGCAGCGCCACATCGAGCTGGGCCGCCGAGAGAGGCATCGACTGCGCTCCGTTCGGGAAGACCATGCCGATGGTTCCCACCGCACCCCCGCCCTCCTGCTCGATCACGCTCCGCAGCGTGCGGCCGACCGGCACCTGACAGGCGCCGGGCCGGCGCACATCGCCCCACAGGGTCACGGTGAGAGTGTCTCGCAGGGCGAAATCCGCGCCCGCCCGGATCGCCTCGGGCACCCGGGCCAGGGTGTCGACGTTCTGCACCAGGGTGGGCCGGCCGAAGAGGCCCACCGCGGAGGGGCGAGGCGGCTTCGGGCGCGGCCAGGCCACCCGGCCCTCGATGGACTCGAGGAGGGCGGTTTCCTCGCCGCCTACGTAGGTGTCGTCGCCTCGGTGGAGGCTGACGAGCGAGGAGAGACCCAGCGTCAGGATCGCCTCGGAAAAACGCTTCTCCTCCTCCGCGAACGAGCCCTTCAAGTAGACATACCCGCGCTCGGCGCCCAGAGTGTCGATGGCGATCTTCAGGCCCTCGAGCACGTCTTTCGTGCGCGTTCGCATGATGAAGCGGTCCTTGATCGAGCCGGGCTCGCCCTCGCCGCCGTTCGCCACCACGAAGGGCACGCCGTCCTCGGCCATGACCGCCCGCCACTTGCGGTGGACCTCGAACGACGCCCCTCCGCGGCCGCGAAGACCCGAGGCCTCCAGCCGCCCGAGCGTCTGTTCCCGTTCTTCAGGCGGCATGCCGTCTCAGCGGGCGTTCAGGACCACGGGCACGTTCAAGACGCCCACTGCGGGAGGGTTGCCGAGCGTGATTCTTCGAGTGAAGACGAAGGTCCCGGTGATAGTGCTGCCGCTGAGCGTGCCGCTGAAGTCGACGTGTCCGTCTCCGCTCGCCACGGTCTCCGAGGCCGAGTACGAGACCTTGCTGCCCGACTGAACCACCGACCCGACTGGAAATCCCCCGGCTTCGACCGCGCCGGCCTGGGGCCCGCCGCCACAGGTGCTGCTGAGGACGCGGTTCTGTCCGCCCTCGCTGGATGACTCGCCGCCTCCTTTGCCATCGAGGCTGATCACAAGGGTGACCGTGATCCGCTCCACGCGGACGCAGCCGCCGAAATCGAGGGTCATGTCCCCGGAGACGGGCCCGGCGTAGTCGGTCATGCCGCCGCCGCTGATCTGAGTGGCGGCGATGGCGCCGCCTCCCACGACCGCGGCTCCGATCGCGACGGTAGTGGCGGAGAGCCCGCCCCCGGCCGCCACCAGGCCCGCAGGCGCGAAGCCGGCCGGCGCCGCCGCCGCTCCCGCCGGTCCCTGCACCAGGATCGACGCAGCCCCTGCGGCCGAGGCGGCGACGATGCCGCGGCAGTCACCGGCCGTGGTGACCACCCGGGTCGCACGGTCGGCGGTTCTCGAGGTCTCGAGAGTCCGCGACGTGGCCTCGATGTAGTAGTGAAACTCCTTGAGGCTGCGCTTTGGGGCGGGAAGGACGCCAATAAACGTTGCACCCTCCGCCTTCATCGCGGTCGAGTACCACTCTTGACTCGCGCCCTTGAAGAAGATCCGCGCCGCAGCGACGTCCACCCCGGACGGGATCCGGGCCTCGATGCGGGGATGCCTGTCCGCGACCACGCAATCGACGGGCTGATGTGTAATCTCGAAGGTGGCCTTCGTTGATCCCTGTGGTTGAGGGGCGATCGAGGCCTGCGTTGCCAGGATGAGGGTGGACAGGATCATCGACCTGAGTCTACCGGCCGAAGCGCCCGCTCAGATACAATCTGCACGTTCCAGTACAGATTCAGGAGACCTACAAAAATGATCCAGCTCACGCCGACCGCCGCCACCAAGGTGAAGGGCATTCTCGAAGTCGAGAAGGAGAACCTCACCAACGGCGGCCTCAGGGTCTACGTGCAGGGCGGGGGATGTTCGGGCTTCTCGTACGGCATGGTCCTGGACGAAGTCGCCGAAGACGATGAAGTGTTCGAGTTCGAAGGGGTCAAGGTCATCGTCGACCAGATGAGCCTCAAGCATCTCGACAACGCGACCATCGACTACAAGGAAGACCTGATGGGCGGCGGCTTCGCGATCAAGAACCCGAACGCCAAGTCGACCTGCGGCTGCGGCTCGTCGTTCAGCGCCTAGCCTCACTCGGCGCAGCCCTCCCGGCCGCATCGCGCACCTCGATCGTTCGAGGCCGCGCTCTTGTGACCTGTTCCCTCGTGTGTTCGCCGCGGAAGCGCCTGGACTCCGAGCGCGCGGTATGACATTTGCTGCGGAATCCAGAGCATGACCTCTGACTCCGGTTCCTCGATCAGCTTCGCCTCTTCCTCGCCCGAAACGGTTCTTTCCGGATCTCCGTTCGAATCCGAAGGCCACACTGTGGCCCGGGCCACACATCGAACCTTGACCGTGCCGACCAGCACGCGAATCGAGCTCATCAACCTCACCAGGCACGTCCAGGACGCCGTCAAAGCGGCGCAGACGCGCGAAGGCCTGGTCCTCGTCTCCTCGCTGCACACGACTTTCGCGCTGATGGTGAACGAGTGGCAGCCGGCGCTCCTCGAGGACATCAAGGCCATGCTGGGCGCCCTGGCGCCCATCGATCGGGCCTATCACCACAACGATCCGAAGCAGTCGGACCGCGACCGGGAGAACGCGCATTCGCATCTGCAGGCCACGCTGCTCGGCCATTCGCTCTCCTTCGGGGTGACCGGCGGCCGCCTCGTGCTCGGCCAGTTCCAGGCCATCATCGCGGCCGAACTCGACGGGCCGAGAGAGCGTCAGCTCACGGTTCAGACCTTCTCGTTCGCCTGATCGAAACCGTCTCCGCGGTTCGGCGCGGCGCGTTCGATTCTGATAAGAGATCCCGCGTGACCGTCCTTCCGGAGATCATTCCCCTCTTTCCGCTTCCGGGGGTGGCGCTTTTTCCAGACCTGCCCCTGCCCCTCCACATCTTCGAACCGCGATACCGGGCCATGCTCAAGGACGCGCTCGAAGGCTCGCGGTTCATCGGGATCGTGCAGATCAGGCCCGGCTCGCCGGCCGTGGATGGCGTGCCGAGCCCCATCTTCTCGATCGGCTGCGCCGGGCGCATCGAAGGTGTCGCCGAACTCGAAGATGGGCGATCCAACATCGTGCTGCGCGGCGTCTCCCGCTTTCACATAGACGAGGAGTTGCCCGAGGGCCGGCCGTACCGGGTGGCCCGCGTGAGCCCGCTGATCGAGAAGGTGCTCGACGAGGAGGCTCTCACCGAGTCGCTCGCCCGGGTCCTCCACGAGATCGGCCAGATCGACGAAGGCATGTCGCTGCTGGCCCGCACCGACGAGGCCCCGAAGGCCCTGGTGGTCAACATGCTCGCGCAGCTCCTGCCGCTGGGTGAGCTGGAACGGCAGTCCCTCGTCGAAGCCGCCACCATCGACGACCGGGCACGACTGCTCGCGGAGATTCTGGATTTCGCCCGCCTCGCGCGCGAGTCCGGCGCGTCGGATTCCGCCATCCGACACTGACCTCGCCCACCCGCAGCCGAGCCACCACCCAGTTCATTGAACCTCGCGTCATTGCGAGGAGCCAAGCCGTCTGCGGGCGAGCGCGAGCGCTGGCCTGGGCCAGCGCGACGCCTGGCCTTGGGCCACGAAGCAACCCCGCGACCGCGAGAGTCCGTTAGAACCTCGCGAACCGCTCCCCCCGCGACCGCGAGACTCCGTTAGAACCTCGCGAACGGCGCCCCCCGCGGGCCGCAGCCCTACGCCAGGTCCACGCTCAGATCCCGCGCGGTGTAGATCTTCAGCCCATCGACGAAGAGCGATCCCGCGCCGAGATACCGCCGGCCCGCGGGCGTCTCCTGAACCGCCGTGATCTCCACGATCACGCTCACCACCTTGCTCTCCGGGAGCACCTGCCCACGGTAGCGCCAGACCGTATGCGCGTTCGGCGCCACCGATTCGGCCTTCGTCCAGCGCGCGCCCGCGCGCTTCTCGCGATCGAGGGCCATGACGGTCAACAGTTCGACCAGCATGTGAATGCCGAGAGAACCCGGCTGCACGGGATCCTGGAAGAAGTGGGCCTTGAAGAACCACGCGGAAGGATCGACATCGTGCTCGGCCACCGCGGAGCCGAGTTGGGCCTTGCCGCCTTCGGGCCAGAGCGCCTTCACGCGGGTCAGCAGCGCGAGCATCCCGCCCGGCAGCGCGGTCTCGGACGCGCGCAGACTGACGAGATCGAACGCCTCGGCCTTCGCGGCGTTCTCGAACATCAGGGTGTCCGCGGGCTCCGTGGGGAGCCCCACCTGACGCGCGAGGGCGGCGGCGGGGAAGAAGCCGAAGCTCGTGGTGAGCTTCAGGACATCGCCCAGGTCGTCGCGGCAGGAGACGGCGAAGGAGACGAGACTGATGCCGCCCGATGTCGAGACGTCGGTGAGCGTCACGCTCGTGATCAGACGGTTCGGACCCGGGCGCAAATTGCGGAAGACCGTGGCCTCGCCGTCCAGGTTTCGGAAGTAGAGGCCTTCGGGGGTCTTCAGGGGCAGGCCGGTCGCGAGGGCCAGCCAGCCGCAAGGTTGAAGGGCGGCCTCGAGCAGCACGGCCCAGGGCATGACACCGCGGCCGTCGTCGAAGTACCAGTCGCTCGCCGGGACGTCGTATTCCGCGACCACAGATGCGCCCTTCTTCGCGTCGCCGGAGGAAGCGTTGAGCGAATGCACGCGCGAGAAGAACTTGTAGGGCGGGGAAGGCAGGCGGGAGAGGCGCCGCGCGCCATCGAACGGGACGTACGATGGACCGAAGGCGTCGCTCGGCTTGCCGATCGCGGTGGCGAGGATCGCCACATCGTCGAACGCCTTGCCGGGGTGCTTCGCGACGAGCGCCCGCATCTCCGCCTCGATGGGCAGATCGCGCGAGAGAGGAATATCGGGGGTGAGCCGCACGCCGAGGCGCTGCGCGTGGAACGCCTTCACGCCGTCGACCGTGCAGAGAAGGTCGGCGATGAGCGTCGGCTCGGGGCCATCGTGCAGTTCGGCCACGAAGATCTCGTAGACGAGCTTGCGGGACGAGGGCAGGGCCTGTCCGCGACAGCGCAGCTTGTAGGTCATCTCCGGCACCGGCTCGAAGCGCCAGGCGTCCTTGTCGAGGGTGAAGCCGCAGGCGGTCAGGTAGAAGGCCATGGCCTGCAGGCACCCTTCGAACATCAGCGTCCCGGGCATGCAGGGGTCGTTCTTGAAGTGGCCCTTGAAGAACCAGTCGTCCTCGTGGAGGTCGAGCACCGCGCGCATGTAGCCGCGTCCCCACGGTCCGCCGGTGGGGTCCATGACTTCGACTTCGTCGATGAGGAGCATGTCGCCCGATGCGATCCGCGCGGTCATGGTGTGAGTCAGGGCGCGCAGATGAGTGTGGCCGAAGGCGTCGCGGATCCGGCCTTCGGAGAACGCGGTGACGTCCTCACGCGAATACGAGCTGTGCGGCGATGTCCTCGGCCGGTCGAGGCGCAGGGCCGCGAAGGCTTCGGGCTTTTCGTCGGTGGGGTTCCAGAGGATGCCGCCCGTGTTCTTCAGTTCCTCGTAGGTGAAGAAGCCGGCCTGGCCGTTGCGTACAGAGAGTTGCGGGCGCGAGGGACCCGAGGGGCCGGAAGTCCAGGAGTCGTAGTGGAAGAAGAAGAGCCGCACCGCGCCCTGGTTCGCGTGGCCGTCGACGTGGATGTCGTAGCGGACGGTCTCGCCCTTGAGAGGGAGAGAGCCGTGGTAAGTAAGGTCGCAGCCGAGCAGGCGGTAGACCCGCTCGCCGCGGTTCTCGAAGTCGACCCCGAGCCACGAGATCACCATCAGGTCGGCCTGGCCGGACTCGATGAGGATGCCCCCGGGCATCCGGTTGTCGTGGAGGTAAAAGCTCTGCGAGCCCACGTCGGTCTCGGTGATGATCGAGCCCTTGCCCATCGAGCGCGGTTCTCCCTTGATGGAGATCACGCGATCGGCGAGCAGGAGGGGGGGCTCGGGCATGCGGACCTGGAGGGCGTATTGGTCCTGGCCGGCGAAGGCGGGGCCGAAGATCTTCGAGATCTGGCCGGAGGCGTGGATTTCGAGGTCGGCGCGGGAGAAGAGGGGAGGGTCGGGTATGGGGGCCGGCGTGGCGTGTGCCGTTGCCGTCTGTGGGGGTAGGGACTCCGGTAGGGGTTGCTTCGTGGCCCAAGGCCAGGCGTCGCGCTGGCCAGGGCCAGCGCTCGCGCTCGCGGTACCGGGACGAATGGCTCCTCGCAATGACGCTAGGTCCAAGGGGCTGGGTAGGGTGGTGCCGGGCTTGTGGGTTGGGGCCGGCGCGCCCGCTCCGGGAAGCGTTCCGGCGCGCATCGAGAGGAAGCGTTGGTGGACCTGGGCCTGGAGGGCTACGTACTCCTGATGGGCGGCGAGGATGCGTTGGAACTCGCCGTATGCGGGGTGCGAAATGGAGGCGGCGGGGGCGAGGTTCGGAGTCAAGGCTGCTGGGGTGAGGCCTGCATCGGTGGGTGCCGCTTTGCCGTTGCCTCCCGACGAGGGGAGGGTCGAGGGCGGGGGCATCACCGCGGGGCCAGGCGCGGGTCGCGGCGTTGGCTTCGGGGCGGTGGCTCGCGAGGGCGCGGCCGGCAGCGCGATTCCCGACACGCTGGGCAGCACGGGCGGACGCGCCATCAGGATCGTTCCCTCGGGAACGATGGTGTCAGCCGCCGCATCGCGCGGCTCGAGGATCTGGATGGCCGGACGATGAGCGGGCAACACCAGGGGCCTGCGTGGTGTCCACGTGGGCGTCGTCTTCGGCATCGAGTCGATCAGGCGCTGGAGGTCCACATCGACGCCGGCTGCGAAGAGGCGGATCGCGGTGTCGACCGCGGTGGGAAGAGAGGTCTGCGGGTCGACGTCCAAAGGAACCGCGAAGTGCGGGCGCCCGTGGAGAATCGTGGAGATCCACCGCGTGCAGCCCTGCCGCGGCCCGTGCTCGACGAAGACGCGCACGCCGTCCTCGTACGCCTTGTTGATGAGGGCGGGGAAGTCGACGGTGATGAGGGCCTGGGTGAGGAGATTCTGGGCGGCGCTCTCCATCGTGGGGATGTACGAATCGATGGTCGCGTGGGTGTAGAAGCGCACGCCCTCGGGCGGTGTGGTGGGCTGCGAGTGAACGCGCAGCCAGGCCTCGCGCGCGGGCTCGAGTTCGGGCGCGTGGATCACGAGGTCGTAGCCGAGCTTGCGGCAGCGTTCCTTGCCGATCCTCTCGACGATGCGAAGACACGCGGCGGGAGAGCCGCCGATGCACGCGTCGTCGGGAGTGTAGAGAAGGGTGAGGTGCGCGCGCGGCTCGTCCTTGAGCACCTCGCGGATCTTCTCCACCGGCGCGAGCACGCGCCAGTTGTCCCAGGCCGCGTCCTGTCCCCACGCGGTCAGGACGTCGAAGCGGCCGGCGAGGACGTGGCTGTACATCCGGTCCTTGTGGAGCGCTTCACGCAGGGCGTCGATGCTCTTCCAGGCGCCCATGGCGTAAAGGGCGTTCGTCTCGCCCGACGACACCCCGATCGCGGCTTCGGGTTTGAGGCCGAGGATCTCGCGGGTGAAGATGGCGTGGGCCTGCGACATGAAGGCGGCGCCCCACAGCTTCTCTTCCGCGGAAGGATGGCCATCGCCCTCTTCCCAGATCCAGCCCGCGTCGCCGCGGACGCCGGTCCAGTTCTTCGCGACGCGGTCCGCGAGTTGAGGCAGGGCGAGGAGGAGGCTCGAACCCATGCCGCGCGACGCGCCGGCGGGGCCGGTGAAGACGAACGCCATCTCGCCTTCGACTTTCGCTTCGCCGAAGTGCGCGCCCGAGGGCATGGGCTGGCCGCGATGCAGGGCGTCCTTCACGCGCGACGCGAGTTCCTCGCGCTGGCTCGCCTCGCACGAGAAGCCGACGCGGATTGCGCCGTCCTTCGACATCTCGCGCTTCTCGATGGCGCGGATGAGGCCGTCGCGGGTCTCCGCGGCATAGAACTCGATGGCCGCGCGGCGCAGGGCGAGGTCCGAGAAGCGGGGCTCGGGCCCGGCCTGGGCGCGGTAGGCCGAGGCGGGACCGAAGAGACTCCGCGTGTTCGCGAAGGCTTCGCGCGAACCGTCGGGGTGGGGCAGTTGCGGCGCGGCGGAGGCGTGGGAGATGTCGGCGCGCGCGGCGGCGGTGACGAGCGCCCGGGCCACATCGAGAAGTCCGGAAGCGGCGTGAGCGCTCGGGCCGAGATGAGGCGGGCCCGGCATCACGGTGGAGGGGTCCAGAACACCTAGCACGGCGTCGCCCTCGGCGAGAGCATCGTCGAGGCGCTTCAGGACCAGAACCACCGCGGCGTCCGCAGTGGGAGGATCGGTGGTGTTCTCGAGACTCTGCAGGGCGGCCGCATGGACGGGCTCGCTCGACAGGTCGACGGCGCCCACGATGGCGGCGTCGAGCTCGTGGTTGCGAAGGGAGCGCAGGGCGAGGTCGAGAGCGCGATAGCCAGAAAGCTCCTCGGCCGAAACCGAGAAGCCGGGCCCGCGCGCGTCCCACTGGCTGGAGAGCCGGTTGGCCACGATGTTGGGCATGGTGCCGAGGACGCCCGAAGATTCGAGAGCCTCGATGGGCTCGGTGGTGATGGGCTCTTCGAGGAAGAGAGTGCGCCAGCGCAGGCCGTAGCGTGCCACTTCGGGGTCGCAGCCCATGCCGACGAGGACGCCCGTCCGCTCGAGCTTCACCGTGCATGAGGCCATGGCCTCCTGGGTGGCGGCGAGGAGAAGGGTCTGCTGCGAGAGGGTCGCCTCGAGGTCCTTCGGCGGGAACTTGAGTCCGGCGGCGTCGAGTTCGACTTTCGATGCGGCGGTGCCAAGGGCCTGCTTGCGGAGGGTGCGGGCCGCGAAGTCGCGCGTGTTTCCGCATTCGCCGGCGCGCACGCCCATGCCGATGACCGCGATTCGCGCGGGCTCGGGCGGAGGCGGGGCGGGCGGGCGCTGCGGGAGGAGCGTGGTTCTCGATTCGCTCCGCCACTCCTCGACGATGAGATGCGCGTTGTTGCCGCCGAAGCCGAAGGCGGAGAGCGCGGCGCGGCGCGGGGTCACGCTGTCCCAGGCCTCGGGGGCCTGGAGCAGACGGAGGCTCGAGTCCTTGAGCTCGTCGGTGGGCGCGTCGACGTGGGCCGAGGGCGGCTTCACGCCGCGGTCGAAGGCGGTGAGTGTCTTCGCGAGGGCGGCCATGCCCGCGCTCGTGATCAGGTGGCCGAGGTTTCCCTTGACCGAGCCCGCGGCGACCACGTGCTTGCCGAAGACACGCGACGTGCTCCGGATCTCGACCCCGTCGCCCACCCGCGTTCCGGTGGCGTGGCATTCGAGGAGCGAGATGTCGCCGGGTTCGAGGCCGGCCGCGGCATACGCGGCTTCCATCGCGCGGACCTGTCCCTCTTCGGAGGGGGCGAGGAGCCCGTGGCCGCGGCCATCGTTTGAAAGGCCGATGCCGCGAATCACGCCAAGGATCCGGTCGGAGTCCCGGACCGCATCATCGAGGCGCTTGAGCGCGACGCAGCCCGCGCCTTCGGCGGGCACGAGCCCGTCGGCGTCCTTGTGGAAGGGGCGGCTGCGGCCCGAAGGCGACAACGCCTTGAGGGCGGTGAAGCCCATGTGGATGAAGAGGTCGTCGGCGCGCGAGACCGCGGCCGCGAGCATCAGGTCCGCGCGGCCATCCGCGAGGGCGTCGCAGGCGAGCTTGATCGCGTAGAGGGAGCTTGCGCAGGCGGCGTCGAGGGCGAACGCGGAGTCCGCGAGGCCGAGGTTCAGGGCGCGGGCGGCGAGGAAGGCGGGAAGGCCCGAGGAGAAGCGATTCCGGGCGTCAATCCGGTCCGCGGCCCCGGCCCCGCTCCAGACCTGTTCGGCGAAATGCGAGAGGCCGGAGGAGGGGAAGGAGAGGTTCGCGAGCACGAGGCCGGTGCGCGCGCGCTGCCGGTCCGCGTCCTTGACGCCTTGAAGCGCCTCGCGCGTGGTGTGGAAGACGAGCTTGAAGAGAGGGTCGAGGCCGTGGATCTGCGCGGCCGCGAAGGCGAAGCCGCTCGGGTCGAAGCGATCGTCGAAGCCGCGGACGTACCCGCCGCGCAGCGAGGTCACGCGGTCCGCGGTGGGACCGCCGGGCGAGGCGAGGAACTGCTCGGGATCGACGCGCCACCGGCGATCGGGGACGGTGCTCAGCAGATCCTGCGAGGCGAGGACGCGGTTGAACAGCTCCTCCGCGCTGAACGCCCCCGGGAGGGCGTACGACTGCGCGACGATGGCGATCGGTTCGAATTGTTTCAAAGGCGTTCCCGTTACGCCTTTTTCGCCGTGTCCACCATGTGCATTTCGATTCCGCGCAGCTCGCACAGGAGCCGGCCGTCCTCGGTCCGCACGATGGCGTCCGAGACGGTCTTCAGGTCCGACACCGAACGCGACCGGATCGAGCAATGCAGCGGGCCGCTCGTGGGCTCGTCGATGTGGATGGTCAGCGACTCGACGCCCGTGGGCAGCGAGGTCTTGCCAATCGCGCGCATGCCCATGAGAATCGCCATCTGGAGTCCAGCGTCCACCGCCGCGGGGTCGGTGGCGTAGGGGCCGCCGATCCAGCCGATGTCGCGGGTGGAGGCGACGAGCGCCGATCCGCCCTGGGGGCCCACCGAGCGCACGCCCTTCAATACCTGGAAGTCGGGGCCGTGGAAGAGCACGGGGCCGTAGACCTCTTCGGTCGCCCAGGGCGTGCCCGTCTTCGGCGCCTCGAATTCCTGCGGCGAAGCGTGAGGCAGCGAGCGATCGGCCATGGCGGCCATCGCGCGATAGTGCACGGGGCCGCCGGGAGACCGGAGTTCGCAGGCGAGCCGCGCGCCGGAGCCGTTCGAGACCTGCTCGCACGAGATCTCGAGCCGCGTGCCCTTGCCCTCGAAATTCTCGATACGGATGCCCTTCAGTACCTTGAGGTCTTTGATGGCGGAGAGACGCAGGTCGGGTCTGGTGCTGCGCGCGATCCGCGCGAAGGCTTCGAGGGCGAGGGCCACAGGGAAGACGGGGACGCCCTTCACCGCGTGCGACGCCAGGTGAGGTGCGGTGGCGGACGAGATCACGAGGTCGCCCACGAGCTTCCGGCCGCCGCCGTGGCCGAGGAGAACGGAGGCGTCGGGACGTCCGCCCACCACGACCGAGACCGGAGCCTGCGGATGGGTGATCGCGTCGACGAACATCCGCGCGCCGTCCGCGACGGGGATCAACGCGACCCCGCGTTCGAGGAAGACCGCGCGCAGGGAGGGCGTCACCATGCCTCCGTCCCACGGGCCCCAGTGAAGGACGCGCACGATGGCATTCCTGCGCTGTCTCGACTCGAACTGCGCCACCGATTCGAGGGTCTCGTTCGCCATGGCGTAGTCGGCCTGCCCGGGGTTACCCACCCGGCCCGCGACGGAGCCGAAGAAGCACAGAAGCCTGAGATCGTCGGGGCGGGTCGCTTCGAGCAGGTTGTGCAGTCCTGCGACCTTCGTGTCGAACACGGAGTTGAATTGGGCGTCCGTCTTCTCCGCGATCTTCTTGTCGGCGAGAACTCCCGCGGCCTGGATCACGCCGTCGATCCGCTTGAAGTGCGCGCGCACCATGCTGACCGCCATGGACACGTCGCCCTTGTCCTTGAGGTCGCAGGGGAAGTAGAGCACCTCGGAACCCGCGGCCCTGAGGGCTTCGAGGGTCGCGCGGGTCTCTCTCGCGGCATTCACATGCTGGGCGGCACTCCTCGCCTCGCCGGGTGTCGGGGTGTGGCCGAGCGCTTTTTCGGCCGCGATGAAAGCGGACTGGAGTTCGCCCTCGGTCTTCTTCCCTTCGGCCCAGGCGGGAGCGAAGTCGGAATCGGTGCGGCCGAGAATCGCGAACTTGTACTTGCCCGCTTTCGCCAGTTCCTCGAGGCAGCTCGCGGTGACACCGCGGGCGCCGCCGGAGACAAGAAGGACGGAGCCGTCCTCGAGCCTCGGCTTCACGCCTTCCGCGTCGGTGATCGCGGGCGCGTCCTCGAAGAAAGGCGCGGTGCGGTTGCCGGAGGAGTCGATAGCGATGTCGAGATCCGCGCCGCCCTCCAGGATTTCCGCGGCGACGGTCTGGGCCAGGCGATCCGCGTCGACGCGGCCCTTGGCGATGGCGATGAAGCGGCTGGTGATCTCGGGCGCCTCCAGGGCGAGGGTGCGGACGAGGCCCGGGATGCCGCCCGTCCACTCCGCGTTGGTCGAGCCGAAGAACGGGTCGGCCACCGCGATGAAGAAGCGAGGAGTCTCCGGTGACTGCGCGACCGCGCGCGCGGTCGCGAAGATCTTCTTCTGCGTCTCGATAGCTTCTTCGACGCTGCGTTCATCGGCGAGGCCGGAGAGGTCGATCACGCGAGCCGCGGATTTCGGATCGAAGGCATCGACCACCACCGCCTCGACGCCGCGGGAGAGGAGCAGGGAGGCGAGGGGATCCGCGAGGCCGCTGGCGCCGCGCACGATGGTTACGGCGCCGGAGAACAGGCCACGCGGCGAGAAACCGGGGCGCGGTGCTCCGCGCCGCACCGCGACGAAGCGGCCGAGTTTCGTAGGTGCGGACACGGACTTCTGAGCGGGCGACGGGGCCTCAGTCACTACCGCAGTCGGCGCGGGCGCCGGGGCGACAGGGGTCTCCGCGGCGCCACCGAGACGCTCGAGGATCTGGCCGAGGGTTCGGATCGCGCCGAGTTCGGCGGCGGGAATGGTGGGGAGAGTCGGGACCTGTTCCTGGACCGCGGAGAGGATCTCGACCCGCTTGATGGAGTCGATGCCGAGGTCGGACTCGATCTCCATGTCGAGACCGATCATGTCCTTCGGGTAGCCCGTCTTGTCGGCGACGACGCCGAGCAGGACCTCACGGATGGAGGCGCTGCCTGCGGCAGGCGCGGCCGCAGCGGCAACGATGGCCGGTGCAGCGTTGACCGACGACGTCGCCGCGGAGACATCCGTAACCGCGCCGAAGCGGTCGAGGATGTTGCGGAGCGTGCGCATGGCGCCGAGTTCGGCCGCGGGAATGGACGGGAGGGACGGCACGCGCTCCTGGACCGCGGAGAGGATCTCGACCCGCTTGATGGAGTCGATGCCGAGATCGGATTCGATCTCCATGTCGAGGCCGATCATGTCCTTCGGGTAGCCGGTCTTGTCGGCCACGACCGCGAGCAGCGCGCTCGTGATCGACTCGCCGCCGGGGGCGCTGGCGGCGGCCGCGGGCGCTGAGACTGCGGGAACTGCGGCAGGCAGGTCCGCGGGCGCGGAGACATCCACGCTCGCACCGAAGCGGTCGAGGATGTTCCGGAGCGTGCGCATGGCGCCGAGTTCGGCCGCCGGAATCGCGGGCAGCGACGGAACCTGCTCCTGAACCGCGGAGAGGATTTCGACGCGCTTGATGGAGTCGATGCCGAGGTCGGACTCGATCTCCATGTCGAGGCCGATCATGTCCTTGGGATAACCGGTCTTGTCGGCGACCACGGCGAGGAGCGCCTCGGAGATCGAGGGCCCGGCCGCCGGCGCGGCAACCGGCGCGGAAACGGGGGCGGGCGTGGGCGCGACGGGCGCCACGGGCGCAGCCGCGGGCATAGCCTGCACGACCGGCGCGATCACCGTCGCCGCGACGGGGACGGGCATTGGAGCGGGTGCTGGGAGGGGAACGGCCGGGCTCATGGGCGCGGCGTAGGAAGTCGCGGCGTGTGGCATGGGCGCGGGCAGAGCCTGCCCGCTGATGCTCGCGATGGCGGCCTCGGAGGTGCGGAGGAAGGCCATGTGCGACTCGGCCATCGACCGCTGGTAGGCGGAATGCGCCTCGGCGGTCTGCCGCTGCACTTCCGCGAAGGCACGCAGCCATTCGGGATCCTGGAGGTTCGGTGTCGGCTTCACGGTCGCTTCTTCCTCTGCGAATGTCATGGGGCCGGCGGCGGCCATGGGTGCGGGCGCGTTCACGGGCGCCGGTTCGGACGCCGTGGGCTTGCGCGGGGGATTGGGCTTCGGCAGCGCGGCCGAACCTTCCTTCGGCGGATAGGGCTTCCCGTAGTTCGCGCCCGAGATCATGATCGCGTGCGGCTTGGGAGCTTCCTTTCGCGCTTCGACGCGCGTGCCTTCGAAGAGCTTCGCCAGGTCGACGGCGACGCCGTTCGCGGCGAGCGCGCCCACGGCCTGCAGGAACGACGCCGCCCCTGAAGAGCCCTTGCGGTCCGTAGCGATGGCGAGGTGCGGCGCATCGCCGAGGGTGTCCTTGACGAGCCCGGTGAGGACGGCTCCGGGGCCGACTTCGACGAAGGTGCGGACGCCGTCCGCGTACATGGTCTCGATCTCTTCCGAGAACCGGACGGAGGACGCGATCTGCGAGGCGAGGGTCGCGCGGATTCCGTCCTCGCCGCCGGCGTAGCGCTGCGCGGTGGAGTTCGCGTAGACGGGCTTTTGCGGAACCGTGATGGGCTGGCTCTTGAGGAAGGACGCGAAGGGA
The DNA here is from genome assembly GCA_019694155.1 of Vicinamibacteria bacterium. Classification (GTDB taxonomy): domain Bacteria; phylum Acidobacteriota; class Vicinamibacteria; order Fen-336; family JAGNNV01; genus JAGNNV01. The sequence continues at coordinate 16,863 of JAIBCN010000124.1, forward strand.
TCGACGGAGCCCGCGACGACGCTCGAGTGGAAGGCGGTGGCCACGGGGAGACGCGTGCCCTTGAATCCCTGGGCCTTGAGCTCGGCGGCAGCCGCGTCCACGGCCTCGGTGGGGCCCGCGATGACGACCTGCTTCTTCGAATTGCGGTTCGCGATCACCACCGGCGCCTTGAGAAGCGCTTCCAGCGCCTCGACGGACTGCTTGCCGAGGGAGATCGCCCACATGGCGCCCGACGTGGTGGCGGCGTCGCGCATCAGCTCGCCGCGCTTGCGCGCGGTCTGGAGCATCGAGGCCGCGTCGATAGCGCCTCCGGCGTGAAGCGCCGTCACTTCGCCGAAGCTGTGGCCGCCAAACACGTCGCCATCGACGCCGAGGTGGCGGAGAAGGCGCAACGTCGCGAGGCTCGCGAGGCCGAGCGCGGGCTGGGCCCACTCGGTCGCGGTGAGCCGCGCGGTCTGCGCGGCGCGGGCCTCGTCGGTGTACGCGGACGGGGGGAAGACCATCCGATGGATGGTGGAGCGCTCGCCATCATTGCCGAAGTGGAGGTCGGCGTGGTCGTCCCAGGTCTGGCGGGCCACGTCAAAGGCCATGGCGAGTTCGCGGCCCATGCCCACGGCCTGTGAGCCCTGGCCGGGGAAGAGGAACGCGATCGAGCCCGGAGCCTTTGGACCTCGTCCGTAGACCGGTCCGCCGGGGAGACTGAACGCGGGCCCGTCGACCTTCGGCCGGGCGAGGCCGAGCTGTTTCTCGAGATCGGCGGTCGAGTTCGCCACGACGGCGAGCCGGCAATCGGCGGCGGCGTCGAATCGACCCGCGGCATCGAGGGCCGCGCCGCTGAGCGAGGCTCCGGCCCTGAGATCGGCCAGAACCGCGTCGATGGCGGCGACGAGCGCGCCCGGGTCCTTCGCGGAGAGAGCCACGAGCTCCGAGGTCAGCGTCCTCATACGGGCCGCGGTCTTTCCCTTGCCCGTGTACTCCTCGAGGGTGATGTGGAAGTTGCTGCCGCCGAAGCCGAACGAACTCACGGCCGCGCGCCGCGGGTGAGTGTGGTCGCGGATCCAGGGCTTCGCCTCGGAGTTGAGATAGAAGGCGGTCTCCTCGATCGTCAGCGCCGGGTTCGGCGTCTCGATCTTGATGGTCGGAGGCAGGACCTTGTTGTGAAGCGCGAGGGTGGCCTTCATCAGGCCCGCCGCGCCCGCCGCCGCCTTGGTGTGGCCGATCTGCGACTTGATGGAGCCGAGCGCGCACCACTGGGTGTCCTTGCGCGGGGATTCACCGAAGACCGACTGCAACCCCCCGAACTCCGCGGCGTCGCCCGCCTTGGTCCCGGTCCCGTGGGCTTCAACCAGCTCGATGGTGTCGGGGCCGAAGCCGGAGGCCTCGTAGGCGCGGCGGAGAGCCTTCGCCTGACCGGCGCTCACCGGCGCGTAGATGGACTTGGCCCGTCCGTCGGACGACGAGCCCACGGCCTTGATCACGGCGTAGATCGGATTGCCGTCGCGCTCCGCGTCCTCGAGGCGCCGCAGGCCGAGCAGGCCGATGCCCTCGCCCAGCATGGTGCCGTCGGACTTCGCGTCGAAGGGCCGGCAATCGCCCGAGAACGACAGGGCCGGGGTCTTCGAGAAGCACATGTACATGAAGATGTCGTTGAACGTCTCGACACCTCCGGTGATCACGAGGTCGGAACTTCCGAGGTACAGCTCCTGCACGCCCATGGCCAGGGCGCCGAACGCCGAAGCGCAAGCGGCGTCGACCACGCAGTTGGTCCCGCCGAGGTTCAGGCGGTTGGCGATGCGGCCCGCGACAACATTGCCGAGAAGGCCTGGAAACGTGCTTTCCTGCCACGGGGAGTACGAGCCCGCGATCCGGTCGCAGACCTTCTGGACTTCATCCTCGGGGAGGCCGTGCTCGCGAAGAGCGCGCACCCAGATCGGGCGCTGCAGGCGCGAGCCCATTTCCACCAGCAGTTCCTGGGCGGAGGTGATGCCGACGATGACGCTCGTCCGCTCGCGCAGCGCGTCGGGGAAGGGACCCTGGCTGATGTCCGCGAGCAGTTGCTTCGCCACGATGAGGCCGAGGAGCTGGGACGTGTCGGTGGCGGGGATAACGGAGGGCGGCATCCCGTGCTCCATCGGGTCGAAGGCGACCTCGGGGATGAAGCCGCCGCGCTTCGCGTAGGTCTTGTCCGGGGCCTTCGGGTCCGGATCGTAGTAGTCCTCGATCAGCCAATGGGCCTTCGGGATCTCGGTGAGCTGGTCCTTGCCCGCGGCGATGTCCCTCCACAGACCGTTTGCGTCGGTGGAACCAGGGAAAAGGGCGCCGAGCCCCACAATGGCGATGGGAGGTTGTTTGGAGGACATGTTATGAGGGCCGTAGGGAAACAAGGGACCACGAAAAGCCGCGATCCGAGCCCCGCATTATGTCAGGCGCGGGGGGTGCTGCGGACGCCCTCGCAACTGTGACAAAAAAGAGACTTGCCTTTCCCGACGGCTGTTGCCTCGTAGCGATCAGGCGCGCTGGATCACCGGTGGCCTCCACAGGAGCGCGGTCTGCAGAAGGCCGCCCAGGAGGGCTCGCCGGGCGACGGTCTGGAGGCCGGCCCGTTCAAAGGCTCGATCGAAGTCGGCCAGACGGCTCGCGGCGATGGAGCAGGTGGCTTGGAAGAAGGCGTAAAGCGCAGTCACGATGGAGCTTCTGGCCACTCCGCCGAGGCCGTTACCCGGCGCCGCGAAATCGCTGAAGAGCCAGTGTCCGGCGGGTTTGAGGGACCGGTGAAGCGGCTCGATGACGGCCCCGAGATCGGCGTCAGTGAACAGATCCAGGAAACAATGGGTGACGACGAGATCGAACCGTTCGTCCGACCTCAGTTTTTCGAGGCCTCCCACACGAAGTTCGGCGCGGCCCGAGAGCTCACGGGCGGCGAGGCGCGCAGCGGTCCTCCGGGTCATTCGAGGCGAAAGGTCGACGGACACAGCGGTCACGTGGGGGTCGTGCGTGAGCAGGGCGTCGAGGAACCGCCCGGTGCCGCCGCCCACCACCAGTGCCCGACGAACCGGCGGGAGGTGGGGCAGGAGGAGGGTCTGGCTCGCGTGGATGCGGCCCGCGAAGGCGACGTCCGCCATCAGATCGTAGACCGGAGCCAGGCGATCGAAGCCCCGCGCGATACGCACGGCCGCGGCCGTAGACGGAATCACGCGAGGATCCGGGGGAGGGCCCCAAGCAGGAAGACCGAGTCGCCGAGCAGGCGGTACCGCTCGCGGCGTCGGAACCAGTGGGAGCCCAGCAGCATGGCGGCAGGTGTCCCGACCTGGGCCGCGAGCACGACGAACACGATCCGGTCCTCCGCGGGCGTCAAAGCCACGAGGGCCAGGGCGCACAGGAACGCCGCGGTACCGCCGATCAATGTGCACCGACGAATCCGGTCGTGCCCCAGGCTCAGTCCGAGGGACCGGGTACCCTCCAGGCGGTCCACGTCGGTCTCGAAGAGGCCGAACATGACGAGGTTGAGGACGGCGGCGCAGGCGTGCAGGGCGGCGGCCATGTACGCGGGGCCGCGGGGGCCCGTGGCCATCAGCAGCGGCCCACCCCAGATTCCCGCCGCGTAGAGCACTCCCGCCACCGGCTCCTTCGGAATCGAGGAGAAGACCATGCCCTGGGCGGAGGCGAGGTACGCGAGCACCACCACGCTGAGCACCGCGCCGAAGAGCCTCACCGGAGGGCGCAGGTCGAAAGCCGCCACGAGGCCGACGCTCACCGTGAGAGCGAGCGCGGACAGGAGGACACGCGCGTTGCGGTGGTGGAAGACATGGCGATAGGCCACTAGCGGCTGGCGGCTTCGAAACGCGTCGAGGAGGTGGTCCGCGGTGTAGACGCTCCAGACCGCGGTCAGCAGAGCGACCCACCAGGCCATGGTCATGCGCGTCTGGGTCACATGCTCAGCGAGCAGGCCCCCGCACGCTGTCCCCGCGACCACATCGAGGCTCAGCGCGCGGAGAAGACGCACGGGGTCACAAAGCCGCGACGCGGTGATCGCGGCCGCGGCCGGGGAAGAACAGGTCGAGCGCGTTCACGCGTTCGCGGCGACGCTCGGCATTCAGGTTCAAGGCGCGGGCCTTCAGGAGGTCCTCGAGAGAGATGAGGCCCACGAAGGCCTCGCTTCCGTCCGATTCAATCACGGGGAGACGTGTGTGGCCGGTTTCCGCCATCCGGTACACCACGGCGCGCAGGGGCTCGTCCGGATGGGCGACCACGGCGCGGGTGGTCACCGCCTGGGAGAGCGTGCGGTCGGACGCGGCCGAAGTCGCCCACTCGAGGAGCGCGGCCCGCCCCGACACCCCCACCAGACGCTCGCCATCGAGGATCGGATAGAGGCGCTGGCCGTGGCCCGGGTCCTTATGAATGTTGTGCGGGAGGTCGCCCACCCGCGTCGATCCGGATAGCGCCACGACCTTGGTGCGCATCACCTCGCGCACGAACAGGATCTCCAGGGGATCGACCGCGTACTCGCGGCTCAGGTGGTAGCCGCGCCGGCTTACCTTCTCGGTCAGGATCGACCGTTTCAGGGTCAGGACGGTGAACCCGTGGGCCACGGTCGACGCGATCAGGAGGGGCAGGAGGACGTTCACGTCGTGGGTCAGCTCCAGGGCGAAAACGATTCCGGTGAGGGGCGAGCGCATGGTGCCGCCGAGGATCGCGCCCATGCTGATGAGCGGCCAGAATCCCGAGCCGGCGTCGGGCAGCACCAGGGCCTCGAGGCCCCCGAGCGCCCCTCCCATCATCAGGAGCGGAGCCAGCACGCCTCCCGACGTTCCCGAACCGAGCGAGACCGCCCAGATCACGGACTTGACGAGCAGCACGCCCGCGATGAGGTGCAGCGAGGCGTCTCCGCGCAGCAGGGTTTCGATCACGTCGTAGCCGACGCCGAGGGCCTGCGGGAAGATGAAGCCGCCGAGGCCGATGACGAGGCCGCCCAGCGCTGGCCACCACATCCAGTGCGCCTTGAGTTTCCCGAAAGCGTCCTCGGCGCCATACACCGCGTGAGTCAGAACGAGGGCCATGACCCCGGCCAGGATGCCGCACACGACGCAGCCGAGGAGCCCGAGCGGGCCGATGAAGAGGGGGTGCGGCGGGGTCGGGAAGATCGGCCCGACGCCCATCAGGTAGCGGCGGGCCGCCGCCGCGGTGGCGCTCGCGAGGGCGACCGGGATGAAGCTCCGCGGCTTCCACTCGAAGAGGAGAAGTTCCACAGCCAGGAGAGTCGCGGCGACGGGCGCGGCGAAGGTGGCCGACATTCCCGCGGCCGCCCCCGCGACCATCAGGGCACGGCGCTCCGCGCTCGTGAGGTGAATGAGCTGCGCCACCATCGAGCCGAAGGCGCCGCCGGTCATGATGATCGGGCCTTCAGCGCCGAAGGGGCCGCCGGAGCCGATGGAGATCGCGGCGGAGAGCGGCTTGAGGAGGGCCACCTTGGGCTCCACGCGGCCTCCCCTGAGCAGGATGGCCTCGATCGCCTCGGGGATCCCGTGGCCGCGGATTCGGTCGGAACCGTAGCGCGCCATGAAGCCGATGATCAGCGCGCCCACGACCGGCACGAGCACCACCAGAGGCCCGAGGTGGTGGCCGGCGGGAGAGATCGTCTCCGTGCTGATCCGCTGGAAGAAGAAGAGGTTGGTGAAGAGAGCGATCAGGCGCAGCAGGGCGAGGGCCACCACCGCGCCGAGGGCTCCGATGGCCACGCCGATCGCGGAGATGGGGAGGACCCGCCAGGTGGTGCTGAAGTCGCCCAGCTCTTCGGGGCCGCCTGGGGGATTGTCTGCGGTGTTCACTCAATATATCGTAGCACGATATATGTCCTCGACCGACCGCTCCCGGCGCCCCATGACCCAGACGGACTTCGAAACCCTGGCCGCCTTCCGCCAGACCCTGGCCCGCTTTCTCGGCTTCAGCGAGGCGGCTGCCGCGGCCCAGGGCCTCACTCCGACGCAATACCAGGCCCTCCTCGCCCTCAAGGGAAGCGGGGGAGCCTTGAGCATCGGGGAACTGGCGGAGCGGCTGCACGTCCATCATCACAGCGCCGTGGGCCTGGTGGACCGGCTCGAAGCGCTGGGTCTCGCCCGTCGCGCGCTCGACGCGGCGGATGGCCGGCGGGTCCGGGTGACCCCGACTGCGAAGGGCGAACGTCGGGTCGCGCAGCTCGCGGCGATCCACCGCGACGAACTTCAGACCACCGCGAAGACTCTCGGCGGTCTGCTGCGAAAACTCGTGGCGTCGCCCCGCTCACGCGGCCGGGCGAAGGTCTGAGCCCAGGCGCGGTTCAGGCCAGCCGGACGGGCCGGAACTCGAAAGCGGAGGGCGGCACGGGCACGCCGAACGTCCGAACCTGCTGCGCCCGTGCGATGACCGCGGCGCCTTCGAGGAAGTTGAGGGCGATCTGGCCGACTTCGCGGTTCTTCGGATCCTCTAGGAACGAGCCCTTCGCCCAGGTGTTGAAAGCGCCCATGGCCGGACCGCACCAGATCTGGTAGTCCATGATTCTCGTGGGCTCGCCCGCATTCGCCCAGCGGCTGGCCTTGCCGAGATACCAGCGGAAACACAGGGCCATCCGGTGGTGGGGGTCCTTGTTCGCGCGTTCGACCTCGTGGGGGTCGCGCTGTTCCCAGAACGAGCGGGTGTCCGCCCAGATGGTCTCGAGGGGGGCCTTGAAGATCTCGCTCTCGAGACGCGTGCGCACGCCGGCGGGCAGGCTCTCGATGGAATCGTGGGCCATGTACGCGTCGTAGAGCTTCTGCGCGCGGGTCGCGAACATGGTGCCGCGGCGCAGCACCTGCACCTTCACCCCCATCTCGAACATGTCGGCGGCGGGGGCCATCGCCACATCCGCGATGCCGGCCTGGGCGAGGAGCAGGCGGCCGGCTTCGGAGAGGCCCGATTCGACCGCGGCCTCGTTGACCGTGCCGGTCATGACATAGGCCGCGCCCAGCGCGAACGCCGACGCGACCGACGCCGGCGTTCCGAGGCCTCCGGCCGCGCCGATGCGGATGGGCGTCGTGTAGCCGCGCGCGGTCGCGATCTCGTCACGCAAGGCGGCAATGGTCGGGAAGAGCGAACCGAGAGGCCGATTGTCGGTGTGTCCGCCCGAGTCGGACTCGACCGTGATGTCCTCGGCAAGGGGGATCCGCTTCGCGAGATTGCCCTCCGCCGACGTGATGGCGCCCTTAGATACGAGGGCGGTCAGGATGGAGTCGGGGGGCGGTTCGAGGAAGCGCCTCGCGACTTCGGGCCGGGAGATCTTGGCGAGCACGCGATTCCGGCGCTCGACCGCGCCGTCGTGGCGCAGGCGCAGGCCCTTTGCCGCGTAGCGGACCACCGCGGGGGTGATGTCCATGAAGGCCGAGGCGTCGACGCGCACGATCTCGTGCCTGAGGTAAAGGTCGACGATCGTCTCCTCGAGGCTCGGTTCGTTGGGCGAGTGAATGAGGTTCGAGCCCCACGGCTCGCCGCTCGTGAGCGCCGCTTTGATCGTGTTCAGGTTCGCCTCGACGGTGGCGGGGGAGAGTCCGGCCGCCCCGAAGAAGGCGAGCACGCCGGCGCGCGCGGACGCGATCACGAGGGGCGCGGACGCAATCCCGTTCGCCATCGGGCCCACGCAGTACGGGAAACGGACGCCATGCGATTCCTGGAACGACCGGTCACCGAGCCACTCCGGGTAAAGGGGCGGAAGGGCGCCTGCGATCTCCTCACCCGCGATGGGAGCGGGTGAGAATCGCAGCCCCATGGCCGAATCGGAGGCCCGGCGCACGACGTAGAGGGCCCCGCGGACGCGGCGCAGGGCGGCGGTGATTTCGGTGGGCGTGAACAGGGTCTCGGAACTCATGGGCGGACGAGAGGCTAATCGAAGCGCCCGCCGGAAAGTACGCGGAACCGCAAACGGGGAGGGACGTCCCCGCAAAGAGCGGCCGCGCCGATGAGGTTCGAATCCGGCAGGAGGAAGGCGGTGAGGCGGCAGGCCGCGCGCGCGGGCGCCCGGGGATCGTCCTCATGCGCGGGCTCGGTCCCGGCCGGGTCAACGTCGACACTCAACGTGTCGAGGCTCTCGGCCATGGTGAGGCCGCGCGCCTTCACGATCGCTTCCTTGCGCGTCCACCCCGCCAGGAAAGCGGTGGCGCGGCCTTCGTCGGGAGTCGAGCGCAGCGCCTCCCGCTCTCGCGGCGTGAAGTACCGCTCCGCGATGACGAGGGGCCGCACGTCGCGGTCCAGCCTTTCGATGTCGATGCCGACGTCGGCCCCGAGCGCGAAGGCTATGACCACGAGCGGACCGGTGTGCGAGACGCTGAAACGCCAGTCCGGCGCCGATGCATCCTCGCGGCGCACGTCTGGCTTTCCCGAGGGGCGGACGTCGAAACGGATGTCGCGCGCATCCATCCCGAGGCGCCGGCCGAGTTCGAGGCGCAGGCATCCGCGAGCGAGAACGAAGACCTTTCCCGGTTCGCGGACCTTGTAGGCCGCGGCGCGCGACCGCTCGTCGTCGGTCAGCACGGCGTGGAAGCGGGCGAGGTCGGGGAAGTCATCGAGCCGCGCGTGGACGACGTCGACCTCCATCGGGCCGGCCATCAGGATGCTCGCGGCACCCTCGGCCGAAACCACTCGACGGTCCGCTCGAAGCCGTCCTCCGCCTTCACGGGGGGCGCAAAGCCGAAGTCGCGGACCGCCTCTTCGATCGAGTACCAGTGCGAGATCCCGAGGTTCAGGGCCACCGAGCGGGTAAGCGGCGGCTCGCCGCTCAGCCCGAACGCCTTCCACACGAATTCCAGGGCGCCGCCGATGGCGGCCGCAGTGGGAATGGAGAGGCGCCGCTTGATGGGCGGCAGGCCGAGACGCGCCACGAGTGTGGTCAGCCATTCGCCGAAGACCACCGGCTCGGGATCGTTGATGAAGTAGGCGCGTCCCGCGCAGGTGGCGTTGAAGGAGAGTCGATCCGCGGCCTGGACATGCGCGGCGGCCGCGTTGTCGATGAAGGTGAGGCTCACCCTATTCGTGCCGTCCCCCACGAGAGCGAGCCGCCCCTTCGAGGCGCGGTCGATCACGCGGGGCACGAGGTGCGGGTCACCCGGGCCGTAGATGAGATGGGGACGGAGCGAAACCGTGGCGAGCGGCTTCGAGTTCGCCTTGAGCACGAGGCGCTCGGAGGCGGCCTTGGTCCCGGAGTAATGGCTGGACGGCGGGTGGGCATAGGGGAGAGCGGATGTCCCGTTCGCCTGGTCGCGGCCGTCGAAGACCACGGAGGGCGAGCCGGTGAACACGAGCTTCGGAACGCGGGTGGCGAGGCAGGCTGCGATCAGCATCTCCGTGCCCACGACATTGGGCTTGTAGTAGCTCTCGTGGGATCCCCACACCCCGGCCTTCGCCGCGGCGTGGAAGACGACATCGCAGCCGTCCGCCGCCCCGGTAAGGGCGGGGAGGTCGGTGATGTCGGCGCGCACGAGGGAGGCGCCGAGCGACGCAAGCTGCGGGTAGTCGCCCCGCGCGACCACGACCACTTCATCGCCGCGTTCGCGAAGCATCCGCACGATCGCGGATCCGAGAAATCCGCCGCCGCCTGTGACCAGAGCCTTCAAGCGGCGAATGGTAAGGGCATCTCGCGTCGAGTGCGAAGCGGCAGGCCGGACGCGGCGCCGCCGCTTCCCGTCATCGGGATCGAGTGAGGTTGGCCTTCCTGGCGACGCAGGTGACGTACTTCTCGGCGTCGAACTTCGTGCCGTTGCCCCTGCGGCCCCATCCGATCTGGTAGGTCTCCGCGAAGCAGCCCTTGTGATGAAGGGCGGCGATCTTCTCGGCCTCGGCGGCGCCGACCCCAGGGGTGAGGGCCTCCACGAGTTCGGCGCGCGCGGCGCGCGAGGCCCGCCATTCGTTGAAGTAACGGCTCCCGAAGTACAGGCCGGCGATGAGCGCCACCGTCGCGAGCTGCTGATAGCCGCGGTAGCTCAGGCCCGATGCCTTCTCCTCAGGCGCCGGAGACGACGCCTTCTGCTCGACCCAGTCCGCGGCACTGCTCAGGTCCGGGCCGGGCGGCGTCGTCGTATCGACGGGGCGGGCCTTGCCGCAGCGACACACCTCGACCGAGGAAGGCACCTTGCGTCCGCATTCGCAGGTCCACAGTGTCCGACGCGGCGCGAGAGCCGGGGCATCCACGCGCGGAGCGTATCACGGGTGTTCCCGTGCGGTAGGACCGAGGGGGGCCGCCCGCTCCCCAAGGTCCGATTTTTAGCCGCGCCGGCCGAGGCGCTTACTGGACCTTGAAGGCCTTGGTGGCCGCGGCCGTCTCGCTGTCGCCGAGGAAGATCTCGACCTTGTAGTCGCCTTTCGGCCAGCCCTTGGCATTCTCGACGTGGAACTCGTTGTTCGCCGGGCCGGCGGCGTCGAACTCCATCGTGGTCTCGTTCACCTTGGCGGTCTTGTCGCCCTTCACGAAGGACCAAAGCGCGCGCAGCTTGAAGTGGCCGGCGCCGGTGGTGGCGACGGAGGCATAGATGGTGTCTTTGACCGCGAAGGTCTCGGCAGCGGCGGCGACCGACTTGTCGGCGCCGATCGCATTCCCGAGCGTGACCGCCGCGACCGCGGGCGGAGCGGGAGTGGGAACGGGTGTCGCGGCCACGACGGGCGCCGGCGGGGGCGGGGCGGGCTTGCTTCCGCAGGCTGCGGAAAGGGCGACGAGGGTGAGGATAGTGGCGCGTCTCATGGAAGTCTCCTGTCTTGTCACTCCGGCTTCGCCGGAATCCTGAGTTCCCAGCCGACCTGGATGAGATCGGGGTTCTTGATGCGATCCTTGTTGGCCTCGAAGATGGCCTTCCAGAGGTTCGCGTTTCCGTATTTCCGCTTCGCGATCTTCGACAGAGAGTCGCCGGACTTGACGGTGTAGGTCTCGTAGACCACGGCCGGGGCGGCCGACTTCGCGGTCGTCGATGCGCCTCCCGTCACGCCGGAAAAATCGGGCATGTCGTCGTCTTTTGGTTTCTTGGGATCGGGCATAGACACCTCTTTCGAATGGTCCGCGCGCCCGCCGGGGCCGCCGACGGCAGAGAGAGTACACCCACGAAGCCTCGGCGTGCCGCCCGGTCCCGGGGGGAAGCGCAGGGAGAACGGTACTATTGACACTTGGTAGGCGTTCCCCCACGGCACGCCGCGCGGTCACTAGGGTACGGAGTATGAAGATCGAGGGCGCGATTCCACACTTCGTCGTTTCGGTCTGCAGCGGAGGCGGCCTCGTGCGTGCCCGCGTAGTCGGATGAGACCGGTCGGGCGGCGGCCCGGGAGCGGAACGCTCTCATGAGGGAACGCGTTGAGCGACGCCTGAGAGCGGCCCTGCTGCTCGCTCTGGTTGCGATCGCGGTCGCCTCCGCGGTGGCCGTGCGCAATTCGTTTGCCCTGAGGGAGGCGACGAGCCTGGTTTCCCACACGTACGAGGTGCTGGGCGCCCTCGCCTCCCTGCGCAGCGCCCTCGTTGACGCCGAGACCTCCACCCGCGGCTTTGCGATCACCGGGCAGGAGGCCTACCTCGAGCCCTACCAGAAGGCGCGGGGCTCGATCGACCCACTCATGGCCCGCCTTCGGGATCTCACGGCGGACAATCCTGAGCAGCAGCGCCGCTTTCAGGATCTGGGGCCGCGAGTCGCGGAACACATGGCGCGCCGGGCGCTCCTCGTGGATACCGTGCGAGCGCGCGGTGCTCAGGCCGGCCAGCAGCTCGTCCTCGACCAGGCCGGGAAGCCGCTCATGGACGAGCTTCGCCTCAGGCTGAGCGAGTTCGAATCGGCGGAGCTCTCGCTCCTCCAGACTCGCCAGGCCGAGTCAGAGGCCCGCGACCGGAACGCTCTGCTTTTCGGCGCCATTCTGACCGTCGTGGTCATGGCCGCCCTGGGAGCGTCCTTCGTGCTGGTGCGGCACTACCTCGCCGAACGCGAACGCGCCGAGGCGGACGGCGCCCGGTTCTTCTCCCTCTCACTCGACATCCTCGTGATCTCGAGTCAGGACGGTCATTTCAAGCGGTTGAGCCCCGCCGTGACCTCGACTCTCGGGTGGAGCGTGGAAGAGATGCTGGAACGCCCGTTCCTCGATTTCGTCCATCCGGACGATGTCGCGGCCACCGTGGCCGAGGTGGAGCGGCAGGTCGTCCGCGGGGAGACCGTCTTCAACTTCGAGAATCGGTACCGCCACAAGGACGGTTCATGGAGGACGCTGTCCTGGCGATCGACTCCGGGGCGCGACGGGCTGATGTTCGCCACGGCCCGTGACGTGACCGAGCAGCGGCGGCTCGAGGCCCTTAGGGCGGAGATGGACCAGCGTTTTCGCGCGCTGTTCGAGTCGCTTCCCGGCCTGTATCTGGTCCTTCTGCCGGACCTCACTATCGTGGCGGTAAGTGATGCCTACCTCACCGCGACATTGACGGAGCGCGACCGCATCATCGGGCGGCGGCTGTTCGAGGTCTTTCCCGACAACCCGGCCGATCCCGGGGCGTCGGGCGTGTCCAATCTGAAGGCGTCCCTCGATCGAGTGATCGAAACTCGCGCCGCGGACACGATGCCCATTCAAAAGTACGACATCGCCGGGCCCGACGGAACCTTCGAGGAGCGCTACTGGAGCCCGATCAATTCCCCGGTCCTCGGCCCCGATCGGAGGGTCGAATACCTCATCCATCGCGTGGAGGACGTGACGGAGTTCGTACGCCGGAATTCGGCGCGAGACAAGGGCGATGGGGCGCCCGACAGCGCGCTCATGGAGCGCATGGAAGCCGAGGTCTATCGAAGCGCGGAGGCCGCGAAGGCCGCGAATCTCCAGCTCCGCGAGGCCAACGCGGAGATGGAGGCCTTTTCCTATTCGGTCTCCCATGACCTGCGCGCGCCCCTCCGGCACATCCTGGGCTACGTGGAACTCCTGACCCGTGAGACCGAAGGGAAACTCTCGGAGAAGGCGCTGCGCTTCCTCCGCATCATCACCCAGGCCGGCAAGGAGATGAGCGCCCTCATCGACGATCTCCTGTCATTCTCCCGAATGGCGCGCGTGGGGATGGAACCGTCCGTCGTCGATCTCGATGCCCTCGTGCGACAGGTCCGCGCCGGCCTCACGGACGAGACCCAGGGGCGAAGCGTGGAGTGGCGCGTGGGGCCGCTGCCGCGCGTCCAGGGAGACCCGTCGATGGTGCGTCAGGTTCTGGTCAATCTCCTCCACAACGCGCTCAAGTACTCACGGCCCAGGGATCCCGCGATCATCGAAGTGCGGCAGTCGGGCGAGGAGGAAGGGCAGGTCATCGTGACGGTGAACGACAATGGCGTTGGCTTCGATTCCCAGTACGCGCACAAGCTGTTCGGCGTTTTCCAGCGCCTCCACCGGGCGGACGAATTCGAGGGCACGGGGATCGGTCTCGCCAACGTGCGCAGGATCATCACCCGACACGGGGGCCGCACCTGGGCCGAGGGCGCGCTGGGACAGGGGGCTTCGATTTCCTTTACCCTTCCAAGGGCGCGGGAGTCCGCGGCGGCAGACGCGAGCAAGGCGGAGGACGAGAGATGACGAGATTGAAGAGGGTTCTACTGGTCGACGACAGTCCTCGTGACACCGAGCTCGCGATCGAGGCGCTCAGCGAGTACCACCTCGCGAACGAGATCGTGACCGCCCGCGATGGTGTCGAGGCGCTCGACTATCTCTTCCGGCGAAATGCCTTCGCGCAGCGCGACGACGGGGAGCCCGCGGTGGTGATTCTCGATCTCAAGATGCCCAGGGTGGACGGTCTCGAGGTTCTTCGCGCGGTCAAGAGCGACCCGGACTTGAGACGGATCCCGGTGGTGGTGATGACGTCATCGCGCGAAGAACAGGATCTCGTGCGGAGCTACGAACTCGGAGTGAACGCCTACGTGGTGAAGCCGCTGGATTTCCATCAGTTCACCGAAGCCATGCGCGTGGTGGGCGCTTTCTGGGCCGTGCTCAACGAGCCTCTTCCGGCGGGCGCCGGCCGAGGGAGTGGAGATGCCTGACCCGCCCGCCCGACTTCGCATCCTCCACCTCGAGGACGACCCTCGCGACGCCGCCCTCATGGCCGATCGCCTCGAGGCCGGCGGCGTGATCGCGGATGTCCGGGTCACCCGGGACCGCGCCGGTTTCGAATCGGAGCTCGAAGCGGGGGAATGGGACCTGATCCTCTGCGACTACAACGTTCCCGGGTACGACGGCGGGTCGGCCTTGCGCCTGGCCCGCGCGAAGCGCCCTCTCGCTCCGGTGATCATGCTCTCAGGGTCCATCAGCCCGGAAGAGGCGGTCGAGTGCATGCGGGAAGGCGCCACGGACTACATCCTCAAGCAACGCCCGGAGCGGCTCGCCTCCGCGGTGCTGCGGGCGATCCGGGAAGTCGAGGAGCACCGGCGCCGGCTCGCGGCCGAAGCGCTGGTCCTCGAGAAGCAGGAGCGGCTCCGCCTCGCTATTACCGCCGCGGGCATGGAGGCCTGGGACGTGGATCTGCGCACCGGGCGGGTGCGAAAAGCGGAAGGACCGCCCGACGCGGATGCACAGGACGAAAGCCTCGACCCCGTCCATCCCGAAGACCGCGAGCGCCGGCAGGCCGCTTTCGCCGCCCTGGTGCGCGACGGCACGCCGTACCAGATCGAGTACCGGTTGCTCCGGCCCGGGGGAGCCGTGACCTGGGTTGCGGCCTGGGGGACTCTCCTCCGCGACGAGGCGGGCGAGCCCACCCGCGTCATCGGGGTGTCGCAGGAGATCACGGAGCGGAAAAACGCCCAGGTCGCGACACTGGCCTCCCTGCATCAGAAGGAGCTTCTGCTCAAGGAAGTGCACCATCGCGTCAAGAACAACCTCCAGGTGATTTCGAGCCTGCTGCGTCTGGAGGCCCACCGGATCAATGATCCCCTGACCGCGGGCGCTCTCCGCGGGATGACCGGCCGCGTTCGCTCGATGGCCCTGCTGCACGAGACGCTCTATCGCTCGCAGAACTTCGACGAGGTCCAGCTCGACGACTACCTCGCCCGCATCGCTCACTCGGTGCTTCGCTCGGTGTCGCCGCGGCACGCGGGCGTCGAGTTCGTGAGGGATACCGAGTCCCTCGCCGTCGGCATCGATCAGGCCATGCCCTGCGGGCTCATTGTCAACGAGCTCGTCTCGAACAGTCTCAAGCATGGCTTCCCGGACGGCGCCTCCGGACGCATCCGGCTGGAAGTCCGCCGAGGGGAGGGGAAGGAGGTCGTCGTCAGGGTGAGCGACACCGGTGTGGGGCTGTCCGAAGCTCCCCCCGCGGCCGAACCTTCGATGGGGCTGCAGCTCGTGAATGACCTTGTGCGACAGCTTCGGGGCCGGATCGTGGTCTCTTCCGGCCCCGGCGCCTCCTATGAGCTTTTCTTCGAACGGGTCCCCATGCGCGAGTGGATGAGGTCTTCCGGCCCGCCCTAGAGGCACCCCGCGGCTGGCCCCGACGCGCTCCCCCAGTTACCATTCGCTCCCCATGGCCGCCGACCTTCGTGAGTTCATCGCCGCTCTTCGTCGCGAAGGCGACATCGTGGAGATCGATGCCCCCGTGGACGCCCGCCTCGAGGCGGCCGAGATCCATCGCCGCGTCATCGCCGCCGGAGGACCGGCGCTGCTGTTTCGCAACGTCAGCGGGTCGAGCTTTCCCCTGGTCACGAACCTGTTCGGAACCCCGAAGCGGGCCGAGATGGCTTTCGGCGGCAACGCGTCGCGCTTCGTCCGTCGCGCGGTGGACGTGGTTCAACACGCCCTTCCACCGACCCTCGGCAAGGCATGGGCGGCCCGCGATCTCGTGATGTCCGGTCTCAGGGTGGGCCTAAGGCGCCTGGCTCAGGGGCCGGTCACCGAGGTGCGCGAAGGTCCCCATCTCTCGAGTCTGCCTGCCCTCACCTGCTGGCCCGAGGACGGGGGCCCCTTCATCACCCTTCCTCTGGTGCTGACCGCGCATCCTGATGGGCTTGGCACGAATCTCGGCATGTACCGCATGCAGATCCATGACAACCGGACCACGGGCATGCACTGGCAGATCGGGAAGGGCGGCGGGTTCCACTACGACATCGCGGAGAAGCGCGGGGAATCGCTCCCGGTCACTGTTTTCGTCGGCGGGCCCCCCGCGCTGATCCTCTCCGCGATCGCGCCGCTGCCGGAGAACATCCCCGAGCTGCTGCTCGCGTCTCTCATCACCGGCCGGCGGCTGGACATCGTAGAAGGGGTGAGCGAGGTGCCTCTCGTCGCGAACGCGGAGTTCGCCCTGGTGGGCCGCGTGCCCTCAGGCGCCCGCCGGGCGGAGGGGCCGTTCGGCGACCACTACGGCTACTACTCTTTGACCCACGACTACCCGGTCTTCGAAGTCGACCGCGTCTACCGCCGCCGCGATGCCTTGTACCCCGCGACGGTGGTGGGGAAGCCGCGGCAGGAGGACTTCTTCATCGGAGATCTTCTACAGGACCTCCTCTCTCCTCTCTTCCCCCTGGTCATGCCCCAGGTGAAGTCCCTGTGGTCGTACGGCGAGACGGGATACCACTCCCTCGCGGCGGCCATCGTGCAGGAGCGGTACGAGCGCGAGGCCATGGCGAGCGCCTTCCGGATCCTCGGCGAGGGCCAGCTTTCGCTGACGAAGTTCCTGCTTCTCACCGACTCGTCGGCCGGGATCGACCTCAAGGACTTCCGCGCGACCCTCACCCACATCCTCGAGCGCACCACGCCCGAGACCGATCTCTTCGTCTTCCCGAATCTGTCGATGGACACCCTCGACTACACCACACCCACCATCAACCGCGGCTCGAAAGGGGTCTGGATGGGCGTCGGACCGAAGCGCCGCGAACTGCCGCGCGAGTTCACGGGCGCTCCTTCTCCAGTGGTGAGCGCGGTCCACGTCTTCTCGCCCGGATGCCTGGTGGTGGGAACCGCGCCCTATGGTGGAGACCCGGCTTCGGAGGCGGCGGTTATCGCCCGCATCGCCGGGGATCCCGCCTTCGCCGCCTGGCCGCTCGTGGTGGTGTCGGACGAACCCGCGCGCGCCGCCAGATCCACCATCAACTTTCTGTGGACCACGTTCACCCGCTTCGAACCGGCCCGCGACATCCATGGGGCGAGACAGAACGTGGTGGCGCACCACGTGGCCCTGTCGCCGCCCATCGTGATCGACGCCCGCACCAAGCCCTGGTACCCGAAGGAGCTCTTCGCCGACGAGGCCACGGAGAAGAAGGTCACGAGCCGCTGGACGGAGTACTTCGGGAGCGCGAGGGTCGAGATGGGCGATTCGCAGAAGGGCCATCTCGACTAGAGCCGGGCCGCCAAAGCACCCCTTCGCGTCCAGCTATGCAGGCAGGAGGCGCCGAATCGCGTCGATGGCGGCGCGGTCGGCCGGCCTCAACGCTTCGATGGCTCTCAGAACCTGGGACGCTTCTTCGCGCAATGCGGGAAGTTCGCTCGCGTCGATTCGCTCGAGGGCCCGCTTCAACTCGCGGCCGGCGTCCTTATCCTGACCTGCGGCAAGAAGAGCCCAGGCGAGGCGGGCGTTCTGGCTGGCCGTCTTCAGGGGGTCGCGCCGGAGACCCGCGCGGTACTGTTCGGCCGATTCCCCGAAACGCCCGGCGAGGAAGAGGCAGTGAGCGAGGTTGTAGTAGCCGAAGACGAAGCCCGGGTCCATGGCGAGAACACGCCGGAACAGCTTCTCGGCTTCGTCGAGCCGCCCCGCTTCGCGCCGCAGCACGCCCAGATTGGAGAGCGCATCACGCGAGCCGGGGTCGAGCTCCAGAGCGCGCTCCAGCGCGCGGGCCGCTTCGTCGGCCAGATCCGCCTCGCCGCAGGTGGCGCCGTAGTTGATCCAGGCGCGAACGTTTCGAGGGTCGAGTTCGACCACGCGAGCGAAGGCCTCGCGGGCGCGGTCGATGTCGTCACCGAGGAGGCAGTCCTGGCCGAACGCGAAATGCACCGCGGGGTCCTCGGGGAAGAGCGACCGGGCCTCGTTGAGGGCGCGCCTCGCGAGCGCTCCGTCGCCCGCCCGCCGCGCGACATCGGCCACCGCGAGAAGGTCCGAGGCCCCGGCCTTCGTCACTCGCGAACCGCAGAAAAGTGGAGCCGCATGCCGTCAGCGATGCTATCCGCGGCCCATGGTTTGCGCCCTCCCCGGCCGAACGACTTTGCTTTTGTTAACCTTCGCGTCCCTTTGAAGCGCATGCCGTCGAAGCGAAAGCCAGCCTCAAGTCCCGTGGAAACCGAGGCCAAGATCCGTGTGCCCTCCCTGCCGCCGGTCAGAAGGAAGGTTCGGAAGGCGGGCGGGCGCCTGCTCCAGCCGCGGGCCTTCGAGGCGAACACGCTCTTCGATGTTCCAGATGGCGCCCTGCGGGCGTCGGGCCGATCGTTCCGGGTCAGACGGTACGGGTCGCAGGGGGTGGTGACATTCAAAGGCGTGGCCCGCGTATCGGGCGGTGTGAAATCGCGCGAGGAGCTGGAGACGGAGGTGGCCTCGCCCGAGGTCTTTTCCGAGATCCTGAACGCTCTCGGCTTCGTGCCGCAGTTCCGGTACGAGAAGTTCCGCGAGATGTGGAAGGTGGGGTCCACGGTGGTTTGCCTCGATGAGACGCCGCTGGGCGC
>JAIBCN010000015.1 GCA_019694155.1 Vicinamibacteria bacterium
CCGCTCGACCAGCACACCTCCTACCGGTACCGCGGCGATGGCGGCGGCGATTCGGACAGCGGCTTCTTCGCGAGCCTCTTCTCGGGCAGGAGCACCGTGACCTACGACGGCACCCGGGTGACGGTGAGCGCCGGACGAGGCCTCGCCCTTTACGCGGACCTCGTGGTCGAGATTCCCCGCGGCGCCTCCGGCACATTCCGGAACGTGGTGGGGAAGATCGAGGGGGCGGGCGTCGACGGAACCCTCCGCTTCGATTCGGGATCCGGCGATATCTCGCTTCGTGACTTCAAGGGTGAAGTGGTCGCGGATACCGGATCGGGGGATGTGAGCGCTTCCGCCGGCCGTGGCTCCTTCAAGTGCGACACCGGGAGCGGGGACTGCACGCTCAGGGAATTCACGGGCGAACGCATCGATCTCGACACGGGCTCGGGCGACATCGACGTCACCGCGTCGAGCGCGCGTTTCGTGAAGGCCGACACCGGCTCGGGCAGCGTGCGCCTGGACGTCGATGACAGCGAGGAGATCTCGGCGGACACGGGCAGCGGCGATGTCTCGGTGGAGGCCTCCGGGGCCAGCCTCTCGAGGATCAAGGCCGATACGGGCAGCGGAGACGTGTCCCTGAAACTCCCGCGGGGAATCGGCTTCCAGCTGATGGCCGACGTGGGCAGCGGCGACATCACGAGCGATTTCGACGACGCCGTCGCCATCGTGGAGCGCCGGAAGGTCAAGGGCTACAAGCGGGGCGACCTGCGAGTGAAGATCGACGTGGACACCGGCAGCGGCGACGTGAGCGTCGGCCCGGGCCGGTTGTAGCGGAGCCCGCCTCGCCTCGATGCCGAGGCTAGGGGCTCGCCCTTCCCGCCCGACGCCCGCGGACCAGGGCGCCTGCGCCCAGCGCGGTGAAGACCAGCAGCAAGGGCTCGATGAGGAATCGGTGGCGCCCCTGGACATAGAACGCGGATTGCAGGAGGCTCACCGCGATCATGATGCCGGCGACGAGAGAGGCGGCCGATCGGCGCGGACGTGAGGGCTCGTCGCGCGAACGGAAGAGCAGAAACGAACCGAGAAGTGCGAGGGCCAGCTCGCTCCGGTAGATCGCCGCGTAGGTGATCGAGGCCATCCGCGGATAGTCCAGCGGATCAGAGTCGATCCTCCACCAGAAGATCCGCATCTTCGTGACGAAGAGGCGCATGGCCGCGAGCGGCTCCGTGCGGATGAAACGCCAGGCCTCCGACATGAAGGCATCGTGCCGCTGGATCTCCGAGCCGCTTGCGAGGACCGCTCGGAGGCTGGGCGGCAAGGCGGGGTTGAGCGGCGTCACCTGCGTGATCTCGCCCCCGTTCAGGTCTCTCACGCCTCCCCCCGCGCCCTCGTGATTGCCGCGCCAGAAGTTCTCTCCGGTGGTCGAGGTGAGGATGGGCGCGCCCACGACGGCGACGTTTCGAAGCAGCCAGGGCGCGATGCACAGCCCCACCGCTATCGTCGACACCGCGATGGCCCGGCGTCCCCTCTCATCCCGTCTCAGGATGAGAGCGAAGGCGACGACGGGAAGCGCCGCCACCGGCGTTCCCCGGGAGAGGATGCCAAGCCCCGTGAGGCAACCGAAGGCGAGCGCGCGGCGGTCGTTCGGCTCGCTGGCCAGCCCGATTCCCGCGCTTGCGATGAGGCTGAGCAGGAACGCGTTCAGAGGCAGGGGATCGCTCTTCGCCACGGAGTAATAGAGGAGGGAAGGCTGCACGGCCACCAGGATCCCGGCGAGCAGCCCGACGGTTTCCTCGCCGCTGATCCTGCGAGCGAGTCCGCCGCAGACCGCGGCCGCGCCGAGGCAGAGCAGCGCCTGCAGGATCTGGATGGCTATGGGGGCATCGCCCGTCATGATCCGTAGGAGAGCCAGCACCATGGACCAGAGCGGCGGAGCGTAGGCCGCGTAGACGAAGGCGAAGTGTTCATAGACATGCCCGTTGCCCGCCGCGATGTGGGCGGCGATGGTGTCGTACTCCCAGCGTTCGGGCGTTCCCACCAGGCCGAGCACCGCGGCTACGAGTACTCGGGAGAGCAGCGCCGCGATCGCGATGAGAGCGAGCGACCGCGGGGACAGGGAGAGCAAGACGCCGAGGATGTTACCCTCCGTGTTCCCATGCGAGACAACCTGCCCCGACGGGTGCTCAAGAGGCTCGCTCTCGCCGCTTTTGAGGTGGATCTTGCGTTCGACAAGCGGTGGCGGAGGGAGAAACCGCTCTTTGAACTCGGCGGCTCCTGTCAGAGGTGCGCGAGGTGCTGCGAGGCGCCGGCCATTTCGGTGTTCTGGCCTTTCCGCCGCTTTCGCTCCCTGCGCGCGCTCTTCCTCGCCTGGCAGCGGCACGTCAACGGCTTTCACCTCGTCCGCGAGGACAAGCTGCTCCAGGCCTTCGTCTTCCGATGTGAGCACTTCGATCGGAAGACGCGTCTTTGCGACAGCTACGACACCCGCCCCGGCATGTGCCGCGACTATCCGCGGCGCCTCATGTATCAGCCGAACCCCGAGATGCTGGACGGCTGCGGTTACCGTCCGGTCGCCTTCGGCGCCTCGGGGATGATGAGTGCGCTCAGGAAGCACAACCTGAGCGAGGAGCAGCTCGCCAAACTCAAGAAGGGCCTGTTTCTCGAATAGCGGCCCTCGTATACTCACCGGCGCGCGTGTTTCTGCTGGGCCAAAATGTCGGGAAATATCAGATCCTCCAGAACCTCGGTTCGGGAGGATTCGGAACGGTCTTTCTCGCCCGCGACACCTGGATCGACAAGAAGGTCGCGATCAAGGTCCCCCATCGTCAGTCCGGGAAGGAAGACGATCTCCTGCAGGAGTCGCGTCTCCTCGCCGCCCTCAATCACCCGAACATCGTCGCCATTCTGACCGCGGAGAAGATCGACGGCACGTTCTTCATCGTCATGGAGTACGTGAAGGGCGAGAGTCTCGAAGGCCTTCTCGACCGGGAGAAGGTGCTCGACCAGTTCAAGGCGGTCGAGATGGCCGTGCAGATCCTCAAGGGTGTCGAGCACGCGCACAAGGCCCAGATCCTCCACCGCGATCTGCGTCCCGCCAACGTCCTCGTTTCCGAAGAGGGCATTCTCAAGGTGGCCGACTTCGGCACTTCGCGAATCCTCGACCGGGCTCACGCGAACACGGTGATCGGGTCCCCTCCCTACATGGCCCCCGAACAGTTCGCGGGAAAAGCTCAGCTGCCCGCCGACGTCTACTCGGTAGGCGTGATGCTCTACCAGATGCTCACCGGCATGCTGCCGTACTTCAGCCCGAATCCCGCGGAGATCGAGCGCATGGTCTCGCAGGGGCGGTGCACGGCGCCGCGGGTGCGCAACTCGCGGATCTCGAAGGAGCTCTCCGACATCGTGATGAAGGCGATGGCGCCCGACCTGACCGTGCGCTACCTGTCCGCCTCGGAGCTGCTCGAGGATCTGCAGACTGCGGCCGACATCGATCATCGGCAGACCGAGATGGAGGAAATCCGCAAGCGGCTGCGCGCGCGCGAGGCGCCGAAACGCGGCTTGTGCTGGAACTGCGGGAGGCCGCAGCCTCAGCGGTCGACGAAGTGCCCGTTCTGCGGGGAGACGCTGTAGGACTCAGCGGTACCGGTCGCCCAGGATGGCGAGAGCGGCCACACAGGCGGTTTCGGCGCGAAGCGTGTGAAGCGCGAAGCGCTCGCCCGCGAAGCCTGCGGCCATCAGCGCGTCGAGATCCTGCGGACCGAAGCCTCCGGCCGGCCCCACCGCCACCACCACGGACCGCACGCCCCCGGGGCGTTCCGGCAACGGCGGCAGGGGCCCGAGGGCGGGCTCGGCGGCGACGACGCGGATTTCTCCCTCCAAAGTCGCCCCGAGAGAATCGAGCGCCTCCCTGATCGGCGTCACCGCGTCGATCCGTGGCACCACCGCGCGCCCCGATTGCTCGGCGGCGCCCGCAGCCACCCGATGCCAGCGTTCCACTCGCGCAGGGCTCGGGTCCTGCCGCGCCACCGTGTCGGTCCGCTCGAATACGACAGGCGAGATACGGGCGACGCCCAGCTCGGTCGCCTTCTGGATCACCAGCTCGGTGAGGTCGCCCTTGAGCGCGCTCATGACCAGGCGCAGAGGAGTCGCTCGCTCGGGCCGGGCCGGCGCCTCGGGGCCGATATCGACAAGGACGCGATGTTTCTCGATCGCCGCGATTGTCGCCTCGAATTCCGCGCCATGGTCGAAGACGCGCAGACCGTCGCCGACGCCGAGGCGGACCACGCGCGTCGCATGAATGCGCGCCGCCTCGGGGAGTTCCATTCGGCCGGCCGCGGCCCCGGGCACGTGAAAACGATGAAGGTTCACGGCCGCTCGTACAGCAGGCTCGCCCATTCGCCCTGATAGGACGACGTGACTCTCCAGTCCCGCGGCCACGCCGCCTTCACCGCGGCCTCCTCCTCGCGAAGGAGGCCGGCGAGCACGTAGCGGCACCGGGGCGCTCCCACCGCGGTGATTTCCTCGACCCTGGAGATCAGGAAGGGCGCCATGAGATTCGCGAGAACGAGATCGAACTGCGACGGGCGAAGGCTCCGGCATCCATCCATCTGGAGGAGTTTCAGGGGCACCTGGTTCAGCCGCGCATGCTTCCGCGCCACCGCGATGGCGAGAGGATCGAAGTCGCAGGCCGTGACCTTCGCGTTGGCTATGCGGATGGCGGCGATCCCGAGGATCCCGGTGCCGCAGCCGAGGTCGAGCGTGCGCGGCCCGTGGCCGAGAGCCGGCCCCAAGGCGCCGAGGGTCTGCAGGCACAGGCGGGTTGATTCGTGCGCGCCGGTTCCGAAGGCGCGGCCCGGATCGACCCGGATGACGTGGGGGCTCTTCTCGTGGCCGGCTTCGGGCGGTTCGCTCACCCAGTCGGGGACGATCCGGAAAGGGGGCACGTCGAAGGTGATGAAGGTCTCCTTGAACTTCTGGACCCAGTCCGGATTGGGAACCTGGATCCGCTCCGCGGCGGCGCCGAGCTGAGCCGCGACTTCCTGGATCTCCTCCGCATGAGACTCGGGATCATCGTAGAAGCAGACGAGCCTGATGAGGTCCGCTCCTGCCTTCTCGATGGTGATCCCGGCGCAGCCTGCGGTCCAGACGAGTCCGGACGCCTCGTCCTCCATCGCCTCCGGCACGGTGAGCGCCCACGCGGTGACCGTGGCTTCCGGAACTTGATCAGCCACGGCGAGAGCACGCGGGCATAGCGAAGGCCGAATTCACTTCGGCCGGAGCGCGGGGGTTTGGGGGGCTAAGCATGGCGATCGTCCCGACATTCTGCGGCCCCCCAACTCAATCCAATAAATCGCGGACCTTCTCGAAGAAGGACTTTCCCTTGTTCGACAGGTCGACGTTCATGGTCTTGCCGAGCTTCTCGAGGAGCTTCTTCTCCTCGCTGCCGACCTTCTTGGGAATGACCACCTTGATCTGGACGTAAAGGTCGCCGCGGCCCCGGCCGCCCAGCTCGGGCGCGCCCTGGCCGCGCAGACGAAGGACGGAACCCGGCTGCGCCCCTTCGGGCACCGTCACCTTGGCGCGCGACCCGTCGGGCATGGGGATCTCGACCTGATCGCCGAGGATCGCCTGCACGAAGCTGATGGGAATCTCGCACACGAGGGCGGTGCCGTCGCGCTTGAAGAAGCCGTCTTTGTGGTCGCGCACACGCAGCACGACATAGAGATCGCCCGGAGGCGCCGAACTCATTCCCGGTTCGCCTTCGCCGGTCACCCGCAGCTGCGACCCGGTGTCGACGCCCGCGGGAATCTTGATCTGGATCTCGCGCTCCTTCGGGACGAGGCCTTCGCCGCGACAGTCGCGGCACGGCGACGCGATGATCTTTCCCGAGCCGCGGCAGCGGCCGCAGGTGCGCGCCACCGTGAAGAAGCCCTGCTGGAAGGCGATCTGGCCCGTGCCGTTACAGGTGCCGCACGTGGTGGGCTTGGATCCGGCGGCCGCACCCGACCCGCTGCAGGTGGCGCACTTTTCGTGGCGGGGCACCCTGATGGTCTTGGTGGCGCCGAACAGGCCTTCCTCGAAGTCGATCTCGATGGTGTAGCGCAGATCGGCGCCTCGTCTCGCGCCTCCGCCGCGGCGCCGCCCCGGATCCCCGAGGCCGAAGAAGTCGCCAAGGATGTCGGAGAAGTCCGCGAAGGTCGAAGGATCGAACCCGCCCGCCCCGGCCGAACTGGAGACGCCGGCGTGGCCGTAGGCGTCGTAGCGCTTCCGCTTGTCCGGGTCGGACAGCACGCTGTAGGCCTCGGCGGCTTCCTTGAACTTGTCCTCCGCCGCCTTGTCGCCCGGATTGCGGTCCGGGTGGTACTTCATCGCGATCTTGCGATAGGCGGACTTGATCTCCTGCTCCGTGCTGGTTCTCGAAACCTCGAGAATTTCGTAATAGTCGCGCGCCATGTTTGTCGGAAAGAGCCTTCTGCGGGAAGCGGGCCCTCGCCTCTGGGGCGGGGCTCGATGAAAAAGGTTGCGGATCGCCGCGCTAGGCGCGGAGCATCGCGGAGGACAGGATCTGGGCGATCTCTTCCATTTCGCGCAGGGAACGCTGGAGCGTCGAGATGGTGTCGTCGATCTTCAGGCGCTGGGTGTCCATGATCGCGGTCTGGATCTTGGCCTTCTCCTCCGCGGACAGCTTGCGCTCGAGGAGGGTGAGGGTGCGCTGAGAGTTCGCCACGAGGCCGCTCACCTGCTGGAGCAGCTTTTCCTTCTCCTTGGTTTCCTTCTCGTTCACCTGACGCAGCTTGGTTTCGCCGACCAGCCGCTCGAGCTCTCGTTCGTTGATGCCGCTCGCGGGGTGGATCACGAGCGACTGCGACCGGCCGGTGGCCTGGTCCAGAGCGGACACGGAGACGATGCCGTCGGAGTCGATCTCGAAGCCGACCTCGATCTGCGGGAGGCCGCGCGGAGCCGGCGGGATGTTGGTCAGGTCGAAGCGGGCGAGCGACCGGTTGTACGCGGACATGTCGCTCTCGCCCTGCAGGACGTGCAGTTCGACGCTCGTCTGATTGTCCGCCACCGTGGTGAAGATCCGCGCCCGCCGGGTGGGGATCGCCGAGTTGCGGTCGATGATGGGGGTGAAGGTCCCGTTCATCGTCTCGATGCCGAGGGTGTAGGGAGTCACGTCGAGAAGAACGAGGCTCTTCACCTCGCCCTCCATGATGCCCGTCTGGATGGCCGCGCCCATGGCCACGCACTCGTC
>JAIBCN010000017.1 GCA_019694155.1 Vicinamibacteria bacterium
GGGGCTCTAGAAGCTCATCCGGAAGCCCACGCTGACCGCGGGTCCCGAGACGTCGATCTTGTTCGGGTGGAAGTCGCCCCCCATCTTGCCCTCACCGAAGAAGTAGCGGAAGTCCGCGGTGAGCTGCATGTCGGTGTTGAGCCGATAGCGGAGGCCGCCGTTTGCGACCATCGCGAAAGCGGTGCCCGTCGACTTGAAGGAATCGAAGGAGACGCGACGGTCGGGATCGTAGAAATCGATGAAGTCGCCGAATTCCTCGTAGGACCACCACACGGCCGACGCTCCACCGCCGACATAGGGCGTCAGCTTCCGGTACCTCCCGGAAGGCATGAAGCGCACGATGGCGGAGGTCGGGACCATCTCCACCTTGATGGTCTGCTCGATCTCTCTTCCCGAAGGCCGGGTGAAGTCGCGGTACGACGTGTCGATCTCCCGGCCATAGCCCTCGACGGAAAGCGCCACCTCGACGTTCGGCGATACCGTCTTGGTGAATTCGATGCCGCCGAACGGGCCCACGAAGTCGCCCTTGTCCACAAGGTAGAGGGACATGTCGTCCTTGAAGAGGACCGAGTCCGCCCGCGGCCAGAGTGCGCCTAGGCGAAGCTCGATTCCGGAGGCGCTCGCCTCGCCCGGCAGCAACCCGAGCAGGCCGCCAATCAGCACCGCGCCCAAAAATGCCTGACTCTTCTTCACTTCCGTCCTCCTTGGCCCCCGGGAAATCCATGGGGCTACCCTTGCCTCACAGCATGAAGGATGCCAGGCCTTTGAGGAGATTTCGAGGGATGAGCTGTCCTCCCGACGGGACGAGTGTTCGAACCGGGAGTCAAGGTCGGATATAGTCTCGGACGTCCTCTCCGGTTGCCGGAAACGGACTCCAAAGGCGGCGTAGCCAAGTGGTTAAGGCGGAGGTCTGCAAAACCTCTACTCACCGGTTCGACTCCGGTCGCCGCCTCCAAGCCTCCCCTGGTCGGGCGCGACCTGGAAGAAAAATATGCACAGCGAATATGCACACAATATGTGCATTTATTTCAGCTGTTTACGGCTCGATCGTGGACCCACGATAAGCCTGAAATTACGTTGACGGGGCGGCCTCCAGAAGCTAAATTGTAGGTCGCTGGCGCCGCAAAAAGCGCGGGAGTAACTCAGTGGTAGAGTGCCACCTTGCCAAGGTGGACGTCGCGGGTTCGAATCCCGTCTCCCGCTCCAAATCGGTCCCTGCCCCCTCCGCAGGCCCCTCAAGGGCTCTTCTTCTTCTTACAACCCGAGCCGAAAACGACGCGAAGCGGCTACCGCGCGTCGAATGCTCCCCTGTGGTGCCGGAGTTGTTCGCGCCCATCGATGACGTCGATGGCGATCACGTCGAAACGAATGAGGCCGTCGGTCAGGCCGTGTTTCGCGGCATAGAGTCGGGCCGCATTCACCACTTTCCGCATTTTGGCGGCGCTCACGAACTCCGCGGCGGTTCCATGGCCCGGGTCCTCCCGCCGCTTCACCTCGACGAAGACGGTGGTCGCGCCCTCGCGAGCCACGATATCGATCTCCCCCAGCCGGGTCCTGAAGTTACGGTCGAGAATGGAGTAGCCGAGCCTCTCCAGGTGGGCCGCCGCCGCGTCCTCCCCGCTCGCACCGTGAGCCTGGGCCAGCCGGCCGGGCCCGCGCCTCACGCGCGGACCCGCTTCCACCTCGTGCCTTTGGGCGTGTCCTCGATCACGACGCCTCGCTCCTGAAGCGCCTTACGGGCGACGTCTGCCGCCGCAAAGTCGCGCTTCTTGCGCGCGTCCTGGCGCGAGTCGAAGAGCGCCTGCTCCTCGGCGGAAAGGCTGTCGCCTTTCGGAGGTTCGAAGCAGGCGAACACCTGGTCCATGCGCTTCAGGGCATCGATCAGGACTCCCGCGCCCGCAGCGTTCACGACACCGCGATCCGCCAGTGTGTTGCCCTCGCTCACCAGGCCGTGGACGGCGGCGAGAGCCTCGGGAGCGTTCAGGTCGTTCGCGAGCGCCCCTTCGAAAGACGCCAGAGCCGATGCGGCAGCGAGAACGACGCTGTCATGAGCCGGGGCCCCGGCGCTCTCGGTGATCTCGACAAGTCGGTTCCAGAAGGTGTGGATGCGGGCCAGAGCCGTCTCCACCTGGGCGAGTCCGTCCCAGGTGAAATTGAAGGCCTTACGGTAGTGGGACTGGGACAGCATGTAGCGGATCTGGTCGGACCGGAAGCCCTTGGCGAGCAGGTCGGGGATGTTGTAGACGTTTCCCTTGCTCTTCGACATTGTCTCGTTCTCGACGAGCAGATGGTCGACGTGCATCCAGTGCTTCGCGAAGAGCTTCCCCGTGCCGCACTCACTCTGGGCGATCTCGTTTTCATGGTGCGGGAAGATGAGGTCGATGCCGCCGCAGTGGATGTCGAAAGTCTCGCCGAGGTACTTCATGCTCATGGCCGAGCACTCGATGTGCCACCCCGGACGGCCGCGGCCGAACGACGCATCCCACTGGGCCCAGGAAGGTTCGTCGCCCTTGAGCTTCCACAAGACGAAATCGCGCGCGTCTTCCTTCTCGTACTTGTCGGTGTCGACGCGCACCCCGGTCTTGATCCCGGAGACGTCGAGCCGGGAAAGGCCGCCGTATGCGGGAAAGGAGGCGATGCGGAAGTAGACGCTCCCGTCCACGGTGTAGGTATGCCCGCGGGCCATGAGCCTCTCGATGAGCGCCACCATCTCGGGAACGTGCTCGGTGGCCTTGGGCATGACCTCGGGCACTTCCATCCTCAGGGTGGCGAGGTCCTCGAGATACGCCTTGGTGGGCGCTTCCGTGAACTCCCTGATGTCGGTGCCCTTGGCGGACGCGAGCTGGATGATCCGGTCATCCACGTCGGTGATGTTCATGACCTCGAGCACGGGCACGCCAAGGAACTTGAGGGTGCGCCGCAGCACGTCGGTGGCCACGAAGGTACGGAAATTCCCGATGTGCGCCCGGCTGTAGACCGTGGGCCCGCATACGTACATCCTGATCGGCTGTCCCTCGGAAGGGACGACGTCTTCGATTTTTCCGCTCAGGGTGTTGTGGAGCTTGAGTCGAGTCATAGAGCTTTCAGAATGACGGCCGTCCGGTCGTCGGAGTAGGCGCGGCCGGCGGCGAACTCGAACAGAGACTGTTCGAGAAGGCGCAGGATCTCCCCGGCGGACTTGGCGCGCAGGGCCCGCACGCAGGCCACGACCCCTTCCGGCCCGAATTCGTCATCGCGGATCGACTGGGCCTCGCTCACTCCGTCCGAGTAGATGGCGAGCACGTCGCCCGGCTGAAAGGTCACCTCGCCCTGTTCGAACGTGGTGCCGGGGAGGAGCCCCAGCACCGCGCCGCCGGTGCGAAGTTCGATCGTGTCTTCGCCACGCACGATCGCCGGAGGCAGGTGCCCGGCGTTCACGTAGATCATCCGCCGGTTCGCGGTGTCGAGCTCCCCATAGAAGCACGTGGCGTAGCGATGCGTCTTGTTGGCGTTGCGAATCAGCTCGGAGATCCGGGCGAGCAGATCGACGGGCGGCAGGCTGCCCGCGAGGGAGCGGAAGGCCGCGTGGGCGAAAGCCATGATCAGACTCGCCGGCGTCCCCTTCCCCGAGACGTCGGCCAGGATGATCGCGAACCGTGAATCGGCGAGGGGAATCACATCGAAGAGGTCGCCCCCCACGCTGAAGCAGGCTTCGCTCGATGCCGCCACCTCGAAGCCGGGAATGGAAGGCAGCACTTCGGGGAGGAGGCTCTTCTGGATTTCCCGCGCGACCTGGAGCTCGGAGTCGGCCCGGGCCTTCTCGATCCGCATCTCCTGAGCGCGCGCCCCGGTGAGGGCGGCCAGGGCCTGACGGCCCACGGCATGGATCAGGTTCCGCTCACCTTCACCGAACTCGCCGCCGGCCAGGCGCTGGGAGAAGAGGATCGCGCCTTTCTCCTCGCCCGAGGAAAAGCGGAAGATGAAGTCGAGGCGCAGCACCTTGAGCGCCGCCTCCGGCGTTTCCGTGGAGTTGCCTTCGCCTTCGACCGAGGCCCAGGGCACGCCCTCCAGGGACAGGACATTCTTCACGCCGCGCGAGGCCAGCACCCGCACCTTGCCCTCGGGGGTCGCGGTAAGGAAGGCGGCCCGGAGGATGGTGAGATGGCCCATGAGCGAAGCGAGGGCGATGGAGGCGACGCGCGCGGGGTCGAAGTTGGTCGAGAACTCGCGCCCCAGGTCCACGAGGGTGCGCAGCTGGAACTCGGCGGCCGCGAGCTTCTCCTTGTCGGTCATGGGATTCTGGGGCAGGCGCTTCACCAGGCGGCACACGTTCCGCTCGCCCTCCCGTTCCCGAACCACGGTGTCGGCGATCCTCTGCACGAGAGTGAGCCCAAGCCCCCCGCGGGCGCCTTTCCGGGCCAGGTCCTTGATGTCCGCCACCGGGGGCAGGGCGCCGGGCTCGAACGCTTTCCCCTGATCGCAGATCTCCGCGCAGAGGTAGTCGCCTTCGAGGGCCAGCGTGATGTCCACTTCCCCGTCGGAGCGGCCGGCGTAGGCATGCTCGATCGAGTTCGCCGCGCACTCCTCCACGGCAAGCGCCCACTGCTCGCTCTCGATGGCGCCGAACCGGTTGGACTGCGCCACCTCTCGTGCCCGCTCATGCACCACGGAGAGATACCGGGCGTCGCTCGGCACGGCGAGCCGGAGCAGGACGGAGGCTTCCGGCTTCACGCCCTGAAGCTCGAAATCGCTTCTTCTTCGGTCTTGAAGATCCGGAAGAGATGTGGGAGCCCCACCATCTCGAAGATCGCCGCCACGGAGTCGGAGAGCTCACAGATCCTCAGGTCTCCCCCGTTCTCGCGGATCTCCTCGATGGTTCCCACCAGGGCGCCGAGGCCCGCGCTCGCCACGTAGGCGAGAGAGCGCGCGTTGATCACGACCGCGAAGCGGCCCCGGTCCAGCACCGATCGAAGCGCGCTGTCGAAGGTCTCGACGGTGTGCGCGTTGATGAATCCGATGGGGACGAGAATAGCGACGTCGTCGCCTTCCCGGGTTTCGACGGTGAGTTCCTGTTTCAATTGAAGGATTCCTTGGTCCGGACGGGTAAGAGGGACCCTAAGGCTATCCCGACTGGCCGGTTACCCGCTCGGCCGCCCGCACGTCCGCCGCGAGCTGCGCTTTGAGATCATCGATCGAGTCGAAGCGCCTCTCGTCGCGCAGGCGGGCAAGAAAGACGAGGCGGATGCTTCGGCCATAGAGGTCCCCCTGGTAGCCGGGGAAGTGAGCCTCGAGCCGCGCCTCCTCGCCGCCGAAAGTGGGGCGCACCCCGAGGTTGACGGCGGCCCGTCGGGGCGCCGTCTCTCCCTCGATGAAGCCGTCCGCCGCATAGACCCCGCGCTTGAGCGCGGAAACGCCTTCGAGGTCGAGATTCGCGGTCGGGAAGCCCAGCTCCCTTCCGCGGTGATCGCCCTCGATCACCAGACCCTCGATCTCGTAGGGACGGCCAAGGAACCGCCTCGCCCCGGCAAGATCCCCGC
Organism: Vicinamibacteria bacterium; assembly: GCA_019694155.1. Taxonomy (GTDB): domain Bacteria; phylum Acidobacteriota; class Vicinamibacteria; order Fen-336; family JAGNNV01; genus JAGNNV01. Next base: position 5,517 of record JAIBCN010000017.1, read on the forward strand.
GAAGCAGCGCGTCGCGGATCCTCGAGGAGCTGACGCGGCCTTCCGCATCCTCGAGCGTCGGCACCTCGATGGTGTCGAATCTCCCGCGCCCGAGGCTGCGCAGGGTATCCACGTCACCGGCACGGGCGGCGCCAAATCGAAAGCCATGGCCCACCACCACGCACCCCGCGCGCATCCCGCCCACGAGCGCCTGCTCGACGAAGTCGGCGGGCGACAGGCGGGCCACCGCGGTGTCGAACCCGAGCTGCGCCAGGTCCTCGATACCCGCTTCACGGAGGAAGCGCCTTCGAGACCGAAGCGTCTGAATGCGGGGAGGCGCGCCGCGATCGGAGACGACGCTCGCGGGATGCGGATCGAAGGTCAGCGCAGTGGGAACGAGGCCCTGACCGCGGGCGGCCTCGACGCAGACGCGGAGCAGGCTCACGTGCCCCAGATGGACGCCGTCGAAATTCCCGATGGCGACCGCGCGGCGCTTCTCGTGGCCGGGACGATCTACCAGCGACTCGATGCGCAACTGCAAACGGCGGGCTTACTTCCTGGGCGTCGGCGTGGGAGAGGCCGGAGGAGGCGGCGGCTCCTGGACCCGGAAGGCCCGCTCGATTCGCACCGGACCGTCGGGACCGGGCAGTTCGACCCGGTAGCCCCTGGCGGTGACGCTCAGCTGAATACCTTCAACCGACGCCTTGGTGGCGAGGCCTTCCGACACCACTTCGTCCATGGAGGCGGGCATGCGGCCGTAAGCAAGCCGGAAGCCGCGGACCCGTGCCTCGGCGAGTTCGAGGCGCTCCCGCAGGCGGGTCTCCAGTGCGGTATTGACCGCGGGCTGGACCAGGGGCGGAAGACCGAAGACTCCGAACGGCGAGGTGAGGTTGCGATAGACGCCGAAGAGCGCCGCCACGAGGGCCACGGCCATGAAAGCCTTGCCGGCGGCCCCGCCGGTGTCGCCGGCCTTCGACGTCCCCGCCGAGCCCTTGACGTCGGTGAGCGCCACCACGTCGCGGTCCATGAGATCGAGCAGCGTGCGGCACACCGCGAAGTCATGAAGCGGCGTCGACTCCACGATCTGAGTGCACGACTTCTTTCCGTCGACCGCGTTGAAGACCAGCAGTTCGTCGCCTGAGAGGGCCAGCTTTCCGCTCCCGCCGCCGGACGAGCCCGCGCCCGAGAGGATCCCGTCGAGGCCCTCGAGGCCGTCGTCCTGGCCTCCCTTCGCCTGCACCTGGCTGGCATCGACCACGCGCTTGAAGACGGACGACATCGAAGGAATGCGGCGTTCGATGATGGGCCACTCGTCCACCATCCGGATGCCTTCCATCAGGACGAAGTCGGCGCCCAGGGAGACAGCACCCGTGCGTTCGTAGTCGACCGTCGCCTGGGTCTCGAAGTTGTAGTCGCCCTCCTTCCAGCGGAAGAGCCGGAAGACCACCTGGAAGAGCTGCGCTTCAACCGCCTTCCTCAGATGCTCCTCGGCGACGATCCTCTCGGCGATGAGCACGTGCCCGAGACGCTGCATGGTCTGCTTCTGGACGGCCAGGGCCTGGTCGAGCTGGTCCTGGGTGATGGCGCCCTGGGTGACGAGGGCGTTGCCGATCCGGTCGGAGGGCCGCGCGATCGAGGATTCGGCGGCCACGATGTTGCCGCCCTCGAAGATCACCTTGACGGACTCGCCGGCCGTCTTGAGATGGAGGGTCCCCGTCTTCCGCTG
>JAIBCN010000130.1 GCA_019694155.1 Vicinamibacteria bacterium
GGCGAGCGCGCGTAGTCCGGCGCGCCGAGAGCGCGGGCGCGCTTTCGCAGCGCGGAGCGGAGGACGAGGACGGGAATCGCGTGGTCGGAGAGCGTCTTCAGCAGGGCCTCCTCGAACCAGACGCCGTGGGTGACGGCGAGGAGCGGAATTCGCCGATCCGCCGCCATGGCCGCGAGATCCCCAATGGCCTTCTCGAAGGCCGGCAGGCCGACCATCGAGGCGTACTGCGGAGGTACTCGCGCGGCGTCGCGTGCGAACGTCTCGGCCGAACCCTCACCGTCGCGGGGGGCTTCGGAAAGGCCTTGAACCGAGGCTGGGCGGCGTTGCCCGGTCAGGCGCTGCCAAACAAACTCGGCGAGGAAGGAACGTCGGAGGGTCCAGGGGTCGACTGCGCTCCACAGGAAGTTCGGCAGGTCGAGATCGTTTCCGACGATCTCGATGAGGATGCAGTCGGGATCGAGGAGCGCCAGACGGTCCCGAAGCAAGGCGGCTTCCATGACCGTGTTGAACCCCGGGACACCCAGATTGATGGTTTCGATGGTCCGGTTGGGGACGGCGCCCCGCATGAGCCTGGGCAGCCGCGCGAGGTATGCCTCGTCATCGGAGACACCCTGGCCGAACATGTAGGAGTCTCCGATGCCGACGATCCGGAAGGCCTCGGCCGGCTTGGGGCTCGGGGCGTCCGCCCCCCGGTAACCGGCATCCGAGGTGGTGAGGCGTCCGCCGGCGAAACGAACGTCGAGGCGTGGCCGCAGTTCGTAGACCACCCGGGGATTGGAGGACTTTCGGATGATCTGGCCGAGCGTCACGGTGGCGCCCGGCCCCGGCGCCTTCAGGCCGTCGAGATCACGATCGAGCCGGCCCTGGCGGCGCTCTTCGCGGACAGCGGCGAACCGCGCCCCTCCTTCCATGAGGACCAGGCCCAGGAGCGTTCCGAGGCCCATCAGCAGCACGGCGGGGAGGCGGCCCTGGAAGCGGGTCATGGGCAGGCGAGTTTAGATGGCCGAGGTCGTGGCCGAACCGGCGCGTTACACTCGCCCGGCATGCAGCCATCCACCTTCCGCCGTCTTTCGCTCGTCTGCGCAGCACTTCTCGCTTCTTGCGCAACGAACCCCGCGACCGGGAAGAAGCAGCTCATGCTGGTGAGCGAGAGCCAGGAAGCCTCCATGGGGCTCGAGGCGGACCAGCAGTTCCACGGCCTCTACGGCGACTTCGAGGACCCCAAAGTCCAGGCCTATGTGGAGTCGGTGGCGAGGCCGCTTGCCGCGGTCTCGGAGCGCCCCTCTCTGCCCTGGACTTTCCGGGTGGTGGACGACCCGCAGGTGAATGCCTTCGCGCTGCCCGGGGGCTATGTCTACGTCACTCGCGGCATCCTCGCCCACATGAACTCCGAGGCCGAACTCGCGGGCGTGCTGGGGCATGAGATCGGGCACGTGACCGCGCGGCATTCGGCGAGCGCCCAGAGCAAGCAGATGCTCGGCATGGTGGGCCTCGGGGTCGGGATGATCCTCTCGCCCACGCTTCGTCAAGGGGGCGATGCTCTGAGCCAGGCCTTCGGCCTCGTCTTTCTCAAGTTCGGCCGGGATCAGGAGAGTCAGGCGGATCAGCTCGGCCTGCGTTACATCGTGCGCAAGGACTACCGGCCCGAGGGCATGCTCGACGTGTTCCGCATGCTCGACGGCGTCACGAACGCGAGCGGTGGCGACCGTCTGCCCAACTGGCTCTCCACCCATCCCGCACCCCCCAACCGCCTCGCCCACATGAAGAAACTGATCGAGGAGCAGCACGCCACGGGGACGCGCCTCGGGCGGCCCGAGTTCATCCGGCAGCTCGACGGCCTGGTCTTCGGTGAGAACCCGCGGGAGGGCTTCTTCCGCGATTCCGTGTTCCTCCATCCGGACATGGCCTTCAAGATGACCTTCCCTCAGGGCTGGGTGACCCGAAACGAGAAGCAGGGAGTGTCGGCCGCGCCGTCTTCCAAGGACGCGATCATCAGCCTCTCCCTCGCCAAGGGCGACCCCGTGAGCGCGGCTGCGGAATTCGCGAAGCAGGAGGGGGTGCAGGCGGGTGGAGTGGAACGGGGCACTGTAAACGGGCTCTCCTCCGCCTCGCTGCAGTTCCAGCTCCAGGACGCGCAGGGCAGCGTCCTTGCGGGAAGGGTCACGTTCATCCGTCACGGCGCCAACACGTTTCAGCTTCTTGGCTATTCCACGGAGGCGCGTTATCCCGCGTACCAGTCCGAGATCGGCTCCTGGATTCGCAGCTTCGAGCGCCTCAACGACCCGCGGGTTCTGGCCGTTCAGCCGATGCGGTTGCGCATCGAGACCCTGCGTCAGCCCGCCACGATCTCGAACCTCGCCCGCGAGTGGAACTCGCCGGTGAAGCCGGAGACGCTCGCGCTCATCAACGCGGTGTCTCTCACCGAAGCGCTGCCCGCGGGTCGACAGGTGAAGCGGGTCACGGGCGAGAAGTTTCAGTAGGCCGGACGGCTGCGGAGGCAGGAGATGGATCTGGGACTCAAGGGACGAAGCGCCGCGGTGGCGGCGGCTTCACGCGGGCTCGGCCGGGCGACGGCGCTGGCGCTCGCACGGGAGGGCTGTTCGGTTTCGGTCTGCGGCCGCGATCCCAAGAAGATCCGGGCGTCTTCGGACTTCATCGAGCGGGAAACCGGCGGCCGCGTTCTCGCGGTGACCGCGGATGTGGGCTCGCGCGCGGACTGTGAACGGTTCATCGGTGAGACGGTCGGCGCCTTCGGCCGGCTTGACATCCTCGTGACCAACACCGGCGGCCCCCCCGCGGGCAACTTCGAGGCCACCGACGGTTCGGAATGGGAAAAGGCCTACAACGGTCTCCTCGCCAGCGTGATCCACCTCGTCCGCGCCGCGGCGCCGCACATGAAGCAGGCGAAGTGGGGAAGGATCCTGAATATCGCCTCGCTGTCGGTGAAGCAGCCGATCGACAATCTGATCCTCTCGAACACGTTCCGTCCCGCGATCGCCGGCCTGTCGAAGTCGCTTTCGAAGGAGCTCGGCCCGCACGGGATCCTGGTCAACACGATCTGCCCGGGTTACACCCGGACCGACCGGCTCGAGGAACTGGCCGAGAGCCGGGTCAAGGCCGCGGGAATCACCAGGGACCAGTACTACGAAATGCTCGGGAAGAATGTCCCGCTCGGCCGGATCGCGGAGCCCGAGGAGTTTGCGAATGTGGCCGCGTTCCTCTGCTCGGAGCGTGCCTCATACCTGACCGGCATCGCGCTGGCCGTGGACGGCGGCGCGAGCATGGGCCTAGCTTGAGGCCTGCCTGGGGCCGTTGGCCCAGGGCTTCAGAACCGAATACAGCGCCTTGATGATGGGCGTCGCCACGCCATGTTTCTCGCCAAGTCGGACCGCGAAGCCAAGCAAGCCTTCGACCTCGATCTTCTTGCCCTGCTGCAGGTCGATGAGCAGGGAGGACCGGGTGTCAGGCTGTAGCGACCCGATATAAGTCTCGAGCTGAGCGATGGAGTCCTTGGCGAGGGTGACGCCCTCGGCCTTTGCCAGGGCGTGCATCTCCCGCGAAGCCGAGAGGAAGGATTCGCGTGTGCCCGCATCCGCCCACAGGGGTCCGATGGGCAGGCGCGCCGCGCCCGTGAATGCCGCGAACGGTCCGAGGTAGGTGTACTTCTGCCAGAGGGGAACGCGTCCGTCCGCGTGGGGTTCGGACACGATGTCGGCTCCAACGAACGCCTCGTGCAGCGCCGCGGCCCGCGGAGACAGATCGCTCCCGATGTTGAAGACCTCGCCGAAGGCGATGCGCCGGTGGACGCCGGTTTGCACGATCCGGCCGGGCTCGACCAGTGCTGTGGCCACGTAGGTGGGACCGGCCATCACGCGGGCCTCGCCCACGGCCTCGGCCAGGGCATAGGGGCTGGACACGCCGTTCTGCAGGCTGAGAACGTAGGCTCCGGGGGCGCCCTGATCGAGGAGCTGCTTCACGATGGGGATGGCGGTGTCGTTGTCGTAGGTCTTCGTCGCAAGGAGGACCACTTCCGTGCCGAGGACACCGCCCGCGGATTCCTCGGCGCGCGGCCTGACGTGGAAGTCGCCGAGGGCCGCACTCTCGATGGTCATGCCCTTCTCGCGAAGAGCGGCGAGGTTCTTCCCGCGCGCGATCAGAGTCACGTCGTGACCCGCGCGCTGGAGCTTCGCTCCGTAGTAACCACCCACGGCTCCCGAACCGACTATGGCAAATCGCATGGCGCGCATTCTCTCAGGTGGCCGCGTGCTTCAGTCCTTGAACAGGATCACCGCGAGATAGGCGGCCTTCGAGAGCCGCGAACCCCACCTCGCGGTGCGCGAGTTCGGCCTCGCGTACCGCCAGGCGTCGAAGACCGCGGGGGCGAGGACCAGAGCGCCGATGACCCGCTCGTCGGTGTTCGTGGCGTCGGCGATGCCCCGGGTGTCCCGCTCGTACGGGCCATAGCGGGCGAACGCGGCGCCCGCGTAGGCGGCCGACGTGGCGACATGAAAGGCGAGGAGCCCCTTCTCGTAAGAAGAGATGTCCTCTCCGGGGGCGCGCCTCGCGAGCACGATTTCGGAAGTGACCTGCTGCGAAAGGAAACCCGCGTCGGAGATGAGTGCTTCCTCGTGCGAGGGCAGGCCGTTGCGATGGGTGACCGCGAAGAAGGGAATGGGCCCGAAACTCACGCCCTTCAGTCGCGGCTCGGCGTCGAACGCGAGGTCGAGGACGAAGTGACTGCCTTCGTGGATGGCGAATCCCGACGCGGCGCCCGCGAGGAACGGCTTCCAGAACCCGCCGGCCTGCGCCGAGGGCGCGAGGGCGAGCAGCGCGGCGAGGGTGAGGCCGGTGCGCCTAGTCAATGACGAAGGTAACGAGCATATTCACCTGGTACGAGACGATCTTGCCCTTCTTGATCTCGACCTTCTGCTCCTTGATCCAGGCCGAGGTGACGCCTCGCAGCGTCTTGGTGGCGCGGGCGATGCCGACCTGTAAGGCATCCTCGAAGCTCTTGGGCGAACGGGCGGTGATTTCGGTGACGCGGGCAACTGAGCTCATGGTGTTCTCCTAGAAGCGGGTTCGAGCGGAGCCTACTCCTCGTTGGGTTCGCAGATGGCTGCACGGATTTGCGGCGGGGGAGAAACAACAGGGCCGTCATCGCGAAGGCCCGACGGTCGGCGGGGCCTGAAGCGATCCCGCGACGCTTCGAGCGGGCTGCCCCGAAGTCCCGCCGGAGGGGCCAAGGAGGCCAGGCGTGAGGGAAGACGGTCAGCGGTTCAACAGGGTAAGGGCCTGTTCCGCGACCTCGGAGGCGGCATTCGGCTTTCCGAGGCGCCGCGCGTTTTCCTTCATGGCGGCGAGGCGCGGGAGGTCCTCGAGCAGCCGCGCCACCCGCCATCCGACCGTGGCCGGATTCTCGCCGGAGATCGCGGCGCCTTCCTCGTACAGCATGGTGGCGTTCCGGGTCTCCTGGCCTGGAATCGGGAACGTGATCACCATGGGGACGCCGCAGGCGAGCGCCTCCGATGAGGTCAGTCCGCCGGGCTTGGTGACGATCAGACTTGCGAGCGCCATCCACTCGCGCATTTCCGTGGTGAAACCGATCACGCGCACGCGCTCCCCAAATGAGGAGGTGGCCTTGGCCACTCGAGCCTTGAGAGCCTCGTTCCGCCCCGCGACGACCACAATTTGAGCCGATTCCACCGCGAGGGCGAGGGATTCTGAGAGTTCCGCCACGGGACCGACTCCGAATCCTCCGGAAAGAACGAGGACCAGAGGGCGAGCCCTGCTCACTCCGTGCTTGGCGCGCAGGGCCTCAAGGTCGACGGGCGCGGCGAGGCTTGGATGGATCGGAATGCCCGTGACTCGGATGGCCTCACGGGGCTCGCCAAGGCGGGCGAGGACCTCCACGTTCTCCGCCCGCGCCACGAAGTAGCGGTCGATGCCCGGGCAGTGCCAGAACCGATGGACGTCGTAGTCGGTCACCACAACCGCGTGGGGCCCGTTCCACCGGCCCCTCTTTCGGAGATGCTGACAGATTTCGGCCGGGAGAAAGTGGGTGTGGACTGATGAGATCGGGTTGACTCTCGCTCACCAGCGTTTCGAAGGCCTTCAGTTGCGAGCGCTGGAGCGCTGCGCCGAACTTCTGAGCCGCCGGGTGTCGTGGCGCGCGATTCGTTCGGTCGAAGATCGCTCCCACGACTTCGGGCGCCGAGTTCACGAAGTCGACGCATCCCTGGCCGTAAAGACGGCGGAAGGCGGGCGTTGCAAGGGTTAGAACATCGATGTGACTGATCGTTGCATCGGGACGGAGTTCGGAGAGCGCGAGGTGCACGGCTTCCGCCGCCCTCATGTGCCCAGCTCCGGCAGAGGCTGAGCAGACAAGGATCGAGAGCGGGCGATCGGGACGGGACTTGGTGAAGCCGGATCGACTCATCGGGGTTTTTCCTCGAGGCGCTCCACCCACTTGCGGAGCCTGACCCAACCGTCAAAGAAGCCGAACTCACGCATCTCGGCGAGAGCCTCCTTCCGGGACCAGCGCTGGACCAGGATCCGATAGGCGGCGATCATCGTTCCGGTCCGGTCCTTTCCGCGATAACAGTGAACGTAGACGGGCTGCGACGCCGGGTCCTGAACCACGGCGAGGAACCGTCCGAGGGTGTCGGCTGAAGGTTCGCCGGAACTCGGAATGGGCAGCCACAGATAGCGAATGCCCACGGCCTCAGCGTTCGCCGCCTCCGCCTTTGTATGAAAGTGACGCAGGTTCACGATGGTCCTGACGCCGAGCTTCGAGAGGGAAGTGATGCCCTCACGGGAAGGGGCGCCTCCTCGGTAGAGCCCAGGGGCCACGAGGGCGGCGTTCGAAATTCCGGGGAGTCCCGTGATCCGCTGCGCCGCAGACTCAGCGGGGGCGACGGCCGGGGATGACTGAGCGGATCCCAGGAGGAGTGCGGGCGCGAGGATCACCCAGAGCATGGAATTGGAACGATATCCTCGAACCTCGACCTCTCCTCCGGTACCCCCGGTGCGGCGCGCGGGGGTGAAAGTCAGGGGAGTCGTCGCAACGTCGCGGGATGGCTTCGTCGCGCCGCCTTCCGCCGGCCTCCTCGCCATGACGTGGGCCGCTGCGTCGAGTCGCCTCAGACGCAAGATCTAGGCGCGTCGGCGTTCGGTGATGCAACCAATCG